>NZ_JAUBRH010000043.1:0-58894 GCF_036701775.1 Microcoleus sp. N9_A2
GAAAAATCTTCTCTTCATCCCTTGGGTTTGTCTTGGCAATTAGAATAACTCCTTCCCCTACTTATTGAGCCGATACCCCAAATGCTTCATCACATCAATCAGCTTTGCTTTCTTAAAGTGACTCATCAACCACTTGACTGTACATATTAGGACACATCCATTAATGTTTTAACCGTAAAAATACCGAACTTTTTTAGACCAATTTTCCCTACTACCAGCAGTAGAACGGCTCTCCCGGATGCTTGGTGTAAAAAGTAGCGATCGATACAATCTACCGCAGTTTTTTACCATCTTGCCCTAGAATCTGTAACGTTGTATTTAACTATTAGAAGCGCAACGAGGATGCCGTTTTATTCGTAATCTGAAGAGCGAGTTTTACAGGAGTTGCAGCATAGGGCTTATTTGAGGGGATTGTCAAGACACGCTCTGGCATGAAAATTTCAAGATGTTAGAACCCCGACTTCTCTAAGAAGTCAGGGTTCTGGGTGTTCTGTTTTTTTAGATTGGTCTGCTGATTACTTACTCAGCCGCTTGTAAACCGTAGCCAAAGCATGGCTATCCCCGACATTTCCCGGAAACAAAACCACTGGTAAATTTGGAAACAGAGGATGGTCTGCCTCGGTTTTCACCACCGAACAACCTGCAATAATTTGACCGATTTGCCGGACACTTTTCAGCGACAAACCGGTACTCAAAACATCATTAGAAGTAATGCCGCCTTTGCTAATTAAAAACCCGATATCCGCAGGCATTCCCCGCACGATATCCATCAATAAAGCAGAAACCGCCTCTCCAAATTTTAACCGGATTTCCGCATTTTTAAATTGTAGCTCCTGGCGGCTGGTATAAATTACAGGCGTTTTGCCGTCGGCATGAGCGGTGTGGACTTTTTCGAGAATTTCATCGAGAATTTGGGTGCGATACTCTGGTGAATCTTCTAACAAGTGAGATACATCTATTTCAATGCTAACTATATTGGGTTCTTTTAACAAGCGTTCCAATTGTTCTGTAGTTTTCTTAACGTGGGAACCCACTATTACTGCACCGGGTTTGCCCTTTCTCACATATTTTGCCATTTCGTCGGCTGCTACAGGCTGGTGGCCGATGTCAGCTAAGGATGTTAAAATACTGGCCGCGCTGCGGAATAAAAACTTTTTACCTTGACTGGCTGCATCGAGAATGTGTTTGGCAAATGTGTCTAAATCGCCTTGACTTTCGCCGTCAACAACTGCACATTGGTTGTCTGTCATGTCCATCAGTCGATCTAAACTTCCGTAGCGCATATCTGCGAGTAAAATGCGATCGACTGCATCAGCGGGGATGCGGCCTTTGGTTTTTTCTTCTACATAGTCTGGCAGGTAACTGTGACTGTAGCCGAAAACTGAATCTTTGGCAAATTCGGTTTCGTGAACAGGCGTTGCGACGCTGTTAACCATTAGGTAGTGCACGCTGTTGCGGGTAATTCTGCCTCCTTCAAAAAAGGCGGGAATTAGAAAATGAGCGTCGAAGGGGCCAAGTTCTTCGGCGATCGCGTCGGTTTCGATGGGATAGTGGCCGCGCAGGGTAGAATCGGAACGGCTAACTATTAGGAAGTCTTCGATTTCTTCGCTGGCGATCGCCTTTTTAAGATTTTGGCACACTTCGCGGGTGACGGAGGCTGCTTTTTCGGGAGTTAGCGATCGAGTATTTGTCAGTATAAAGAAAATCGGGGATTTGTCCCGCAGTCCCAAACGCAGAGTGTCTTCGTCCCAACGTGTCAGCAGCAAGCAACTGTGCACGGTTTGAGAACCTGTCGGATCGTCGTCGAGAACTATAATCTTGGGTTTGCTAGAAGACATACTGACCTTGTTGTTAACGTCACCTTCCCAAGATATCCTTACCTGTTACGTAACAGGAAAAAATTTACAATAGTTATGATATTTTTTTCACATTTCTCATAACTTATCATTTGGAGAATGTGTTTGAGTTCGAGCGGTTCAGTAAGCTTCATGTTGCTACTGGGTAAAAGGCGCACGCAGCCGTGCACGCTACTAAGTTTTGCCATTTTTAAAATTAGCAGCGTTTCGATCTTGCAACTTTTTCATTTCTGCTTGAACTCCCACGGCTACCTGCAAAGCTTCGTTGAGCAATCGTCCCGGCTGGCTCGATCTATCGCTAATTTGCAGGGCATTCAAATTTCTTAAGTTATTGGCAAACAATTCGGAATTAGTAGCGACAAATTTTTTGTTTTCCCTAAGAATTCTTTCAGTTTTCAAAGCTCGAACTAAATCGTCTCTGATTAGCTGCAAAGCTTGAATTACTTTGGCGCGATCGCCGATTTTGACTTCCGCATTGCCAGCATCTTCTATCTGATCATTAATGGCGATCGCTGCGATTATACCATTATAGCGATCGACATCATCAAAAAGATTGATTAAATGTTGGTTTTGCCGACTGCACCGAATTTTCCACGCATCCTCAAGGATTAAACCGAGTATCGCAACCAAGTGAAGGGCGAAGCACAACAAATAAGCTATAGGAAATATCGCAACCAGCAGCCAACAACTGATTAGAACCAAAACAATTAAACCGACTGTTTTCAAAGCTTCGCCGGCAAACTTAGTCGCTGTCGGCGGCCGGTATACGCGATCGGGCCCGGCACCGGTGAGGTGCTTGAGCTCACCGATAGTAATTTCTAATCCCTGAATGTCAGCTCGCATAAATCTTCATAAATATTTGTTAATTATAAAGTTTTGTAGTAGAACAAGGGGCTCGTCTACAATAAACCTAACACTTTTTTCAACCAAAACTAGCACTATGTCTGTACGTCCTATATACCTCGACAATCACGCCACAACCCCCGTAGATCAACGGGTACTTGATGCGATGCTGCCGTATTTCACCGAACAATTCGGCAACGCAGCCAGTATCAACCACGTCTACGGCTGGGAAGCAGAAGCAGCGGTAAAACAGTCACGACAAATCATAGCAGAAGCGATCAACGCCTCCCCAGAAGAAATTGTTTTTACCAGCGGCGCCAGCGAAGCAAATAACTTAGCGATCAAAGGCATCGCCGAGGCTTATTTCAGTAAAGGAAAGCACATTATCACAGTAAAAACCGAACACAATGCAATTCTTGACCCCTGTACCTATTTACAAAAATTGGGGTTTGACATTACTGTTTTACCCGTGAAAAGCGACGGGCTGATTGATATAGGCGATTTGATCAAAGCGATTCGGGCCGAGACAATTTTAGTTTCAGTGATGACGGCTAACAACGAAATTGGCGTTATCCAGCCGATCGCAGAAATTGCTGCAATTTGTCGCGGAAATGACATTCTTTTTCACACAGATGCGGCACAGGCGATCGGCAAAATTCCCCTCGACGTAGAGGAGATGAATATCGATCTAATGTCCTTGACAGCCCACAAAATTTACGGGCCAAAAGGTATCGGTGCTCTCTACGTGCGTCGCAACAAACCGAGAGTGCAGCTAGCGCCGCAAATGCACGGAGGAGGCCACGAACGGGGAATGCGATCGGGAACTCTCTACCCACCGCAAATAGTTGGGTTTGCCAAAGCAGTAGAATTGGCAATTGCAGAAATGCCGTCGGAAACAGAACGAGTGGTTAATTTGCGGCAGCGTTTGTGGGAAAATTTGAGTGAATTGGGCGATGTTTTTCTCAACGGTCACGCTACGAAGAGATTGCCAGGGAATCTCAATATTAGTGTAGGCGGGGTTGACGGTCAAGCGTTGATGTTGGGTTTGCAACCGGCGGCGGCAGTTTCTTCTGGTTCTGCTTGTACTTCTGCGAAAATATCTCCATCTCATGTTTTAGCAGCGATCGGGCGATCGGACAAATTAGCCTACGCTTCGATTCGCTTTGGTATTGGCCGCTTCAATACCGCAGCAGAAATAGATGCAGTCTCCCAACACGCGATCGCAACTATTACATCTCTCCGACAAGCTCAAAAAGTGATGAGTTAGACAGTTGACAGTTGACAGTTGACAGTTGACAGTTGACAGTAATCTGTAGGGTGCGTCGCTATGAGATACTAAATGAAACTTTCAGATTCAAGCGTGGCGACGCACCTTACCATTTGAGATTGGACTGTTCAATATCGCAGATGAGTTAAATCATATAACACCAGATCCCCGACTTCTGCAACCGTTTCCCAGACTCAACATCAATGCTAATGCTAGAATTCGGGGATCTACTAACACCAATCCTTTACTTATAACCAAACACCTCGCGCACTCGATAAATTGGTTTTCCCTGGGATTCGTGATAAGTCCGCATCATCACTTCCGCCAACAAACCAAAACAAAATAACTGCACGCCAGTTAACAGCAAAACCACAGCCAAAATCAGCAAAGGGCGGTTCCCAATAATTTGACCAAAACCCAATTTTAAGACTGTCAAATAAATTCCTAAAACCGTTCCCAACGTCATAGAACTAAGTCCCAAAAGTCCAAAAACGTGCATCGGTCGAGTCAGGAACTTTTTCATAAAAGAAATAGTTAACAAATCCATCAACACGCGAAAAGTCCGCCAAATCCCGTACTTACTTTGACCGAAACGACGGGCGTGATGCCGCACCGGCATTTCGGCAATTCTCGCCCCTTCAATAAAGGCCAAAGCAGGCAAAAAGCGGTGCAATTCCCCGTAGAGATTCAAGTCTGCTACCAACTCGGATTTATAAGCTTTCAAAGAACAGCCGTAGTCGTGCAAAGTTACGCCTGTAACGCGACCAATTAACCAGTTCGCAATTTTAGAAGGAATCAACCGACTAATAGTATTATCCTGCCTATTTTTCCGCCAGCCACTCACTAAATCGTAGCCTTCATCTAACTTTGCCAACAATAGCGGAATATCAGCCGGGTCATTTTGTAAATCGCCGTCTAGCGTCACAATAGCACGACCGCGAGCGCGATCGAAACCTGCCGACATGGCAGCAGTTTGCCCGTAATTGCGGCGCAAAATTACAGCACAAAGGTCATCGCGACTGCTGGCTAACTGCTGGAGAAGTTCAGCCGAACCGTCCTTAGAACCGTCATCTACACAAATAATTTGATAGCTGAGTCCAGATGGTTGGATAGAAGAGGCGATCGCCTCAATCAAATGAGGCAAACTTTCCACCTCATTATACACCGGCACTACCACCGAAACATCGAGAACAACCTCAGCGCCAGCCTGCTGTGCAGCCAATTTTTCCAAAAATAATGCAGCGTCCATTTTTTTATTCGATAATATCAACAGTCAACCGTCAACAGTCAACCGTCAACAACTCACTAGGTTGATAACTTGCCACAACTTTACCATATCCGCGCAATTGTCGGTAATAACATTGACTAACTTTATCCCCATTTTCCGACAAAACATCGATACCGATACCATTGCGACCTTGTTCTTTTCCTGAACTGTGAATATAACGACTATCGCCCAGATACAATCCTACGTGAGTTGCTTTTTCCGCTGTACCAAAAAATACTAAATCTCCTGGTTCTAAATCACTTATACTAATAGGTCTAATGAAAGCTTCCTGCTGATAAGCATCTCTCGGCAACCAAATACCCGCAGCCACAAAAGCAGCTTGCATCAATCCCGAACAATCATAATTTGGCCCGACAGTACCGCCCCAAAGATAATAATTGGATTGGTTCATAGCGTCACGAGCAAAAGTAATGGCGATCGGCAATTTCTCCCTAATTTGGGCCTCAGAAAGCACCAGAGGATGATACACTGTCTCTGTCGCATCGAGCAACTCAACATCTCGAATATCCAGCCATCCGGGATAATCATCTTCGCACAGCCGCACCATCACAGCCGTTGTATCCAAGTTTGCATCGCTCTGTTTTAGGGGGAGTTCGACGGCGCGCAAATGCCGCCCCACCGCCGCTTGAGTTGCGAGTCGATCGCACTTTGGGGAATCGTAAATATTTATGTGCGATCGCGCCCGGTACTCCACAACATCAGATAATTGATAATTGGCCATTGCTAATTGCTAATTGTTTGCTGTTAATTGTTCGCATTTAACGATAGATTGCCATTAGCTGCTAGCCGTTAACCGTTAAGCGTCAGCCATCAACCATGACATTTTTTCACAAAGACGAACAATTAGAAAATCTCGGCAGTAGCATTATAGACTCCGCATTGTCAGAATTTACAGGCTTAACGGGCGATCGTACAGCCATTACCTGGATAGTCTACGATCCGCCGGTGCGAGTCAATACAGGCGGAGCCCTCAGCGCCCAAGAATTTTGGAAATATCAACCGCGAGGTTTTAGCGCCAGAGCTGCCGAACGAATTTATCCAGCCAGCATCGTCAAATTATTCTACCTCGTGGCCATCTGGGAATGGGCGCAAAAAGGCATGATTCAAACATCGCCAGAATTAGAACGTGCTGTCCGAGATATGATAGTTGATTCCAGCAACGACGCCACCAGTTTAGTAGTAGACGCGCTCACCGGCACCACCAGCGGCCCAGAATTATCACCAGGCCCCTTTGAAACTTGGAAACAGCAGCGAAACCTTGTCAACCGTTACTTTCAATCATTGGATTGGCCGGAATTACAAAATATTAACGCCAATCAAAAAACCTGGTGTGACGGCCCCTACGGTCGCGAGCGAGCAGTTCTGGGAGAATTAATGGAAAATAGAAATATGCTGACCACAAATGCAGCGGCGCGTTTGCTGCACAGTATAATCGGCGGCGTAGCTGTTTCTGCCAAAGCATCGCAAGAAATGATGGGTTTAATGAAACGCAGTTTAGAACCAGCAGAATTAGAAGCAGATCCTGAAAATCAAGTCACAGGTTTTTTAGGTGGCGGATTGCCAGAATCAGCAAAATTGTGGTCAAAAGCGGGACTGACAAGTCAAGTTCGTCACGATGCTGCTTATATTGAAATACCGGGTTTGCGGCCGTATTTGTTAGTTGTATTTACCGAGGGTAAAGAGAATAGCAAGAATGAACAGATTTTACCATTTATATCGCGGCAATTTGTCGAAGCGATGAAAGTGCTTAATTAGATTTAGGTTTGTAAATTGAAAACTATATACACAGATGCCCGACTTCTTTAACAAGTTGGGCATCTAACATCGTCAACTGTCAACGCTAACTTTTTAATTGAACTTGCTCCATCATTCGTTGATCTTGTTGGCTGTGAAAACGATGAGTTGAGGAAAGTAATTCTTCTTTGCTAACTGGCGTTCTTCTTAGGGTATCTAAAGGAACTAGAAACTCACCTTTTTGAATTTGAATTTCCAGTGCATCAATTACAAATCTTACATCCAAAAAACTGGCATCTTCGTAGTCATTATCTTCATAACGTTTAATTTGTTCTTCTTTCAGTCCAGCTAAATCTGCCAATTCTTTTTGGCTTAGCTTAGCTGCCAGGCGAGCTTTAATCAAGATTTGGGGTAAATAATCAATAGCATCAAGTGTTAATACTATTGGGGTGTCGCTATCATGAGATGTAAGCCTGTCATATTCAGCAATTTCTGCTTGTAAAGCCATCAGGTGAGATTGTTTGACATCCCCAGAAAGTTGCCACCCTTCGGGGTCTTTTTTCTTCAGTTCCTCATCTTGCTCTAACGCCCTAAGAGAATATTCAAATTTTCGGGCGCATTCTTGACTATATTCATACTCTTTTTCATTTTTAATCATGGGTTCCACCTTAATAAATCTATAGCAATAAGGCCCTTATGATTTAACTGTCTGTCACGCTGAAAGAATTCTATAGAAGTTAAACCGTAATCTCCTACAGGTTGATCTGAACGAAAAATTTCACCTTTATATTTGGATTTCTGTGCGCTACGATCCAAATGATTTAGTAATCTAGGGGCATTTTTTCGGAGATAATCGTAATCGACATCCTCGCTATCCCAACAGGCATCAAAATCTCCTGGGTTTGGTTTAATGGTAACAAAGCTGCCGTTGATATAAATTGTCCGGCAACCACCTGCTTTGAGTTGCTCCATTGCCATTCGCAGTCCGCGCATTAAACGCAACCTCAGCTCGTTGCTTCCAAATCGTTCTACAAATTCTTCCCATTCGCAAAAATGTACTCCTGGGGGTAAGTTGCCGTTTTCATCGAATTCTGGAATCACTTCCTCACACCTTAACACAGATGAATATCCGGCTCTTGAGCGTACCATATTGCGATCGTTGTTTGGAAAATTGCGATCGCAGCGATAGCTTCATTGACCCTCACGGCAGACTGAGGTGGCGCTACCGATCGCCAATAGTGAGCAAAAAATGACCGGAAAACGCAACTTTTAAGGTTATGACGAATCCAAAACCCTTGATTGATAAAGGATTGAATAGAACGGAGAGGGGGGGATTCGAACCCCCGAAGGGTGATAACACCCTTAACAGATTAGCAATCTGCCGCTTTCGACCACTCAGCCACCTCTCCAGATGACAGCAACTAACCATAGCACACAGATTCAGCCTTTGGCAACCCCTAATCGCAAAAGATCCTGAAATCGTCACCCTGTCTAGCATCCGACACCTTAACCCGATCGCCTACTCCCCAAAGCCCCTAGCCTTCAAGTGCTTTTCCCAACTAAAATTGGAACTCAAAAAGAACCTCTTAGTATACAAATATCCCAAGCGGTACAGGTGAGCCTTGCGATCGGCATCGAGATTAAAATCTGTCGTCGTCACCCCAGCTTCAGTCACATCAATATTAATCACCCTGCCCTTATCCATTTCTCGCTGGTGATAGCGGTCTCTTGCTTTCATCATCGTTCTGAACATCGCCGCCAGCATCGACAGGGGAGTATCAATCTTAGCTTTAGTCTCAATTCCGGTATCGACTAATCGAAACCCAAAGGTAAACCAGCGGGGCATAGCAGGAGTGGAACCGACGGATTGTTTGTCATAAATCCACAGGGGGAAATTGCTCAAAATTCCGCCATCTACAATTAAGTCATCGCCCAGTTTTCCTGGTTCAAAAAATAGGGGAATACTCATCGACAACCGAACGGCTTCAGCAACGCTAAAATCTTCAGCGCTTTGGAGTCGCAACTGCTCATACAAAGGATCGGAATCCGTCGATTCGCGTCGGTGTAAGTCGTCTGGCAGCACCAACATTTCACCGCGAGTCAGGTTGGATATTACTACTTTTAATTCCCGGTCTTTTACGATTTGTTTCACATCGGCAAAAGTGTGCAAGTTACCTCGACCGAGCATTGCTTCCAGCCACTGCCGGAATGGCTGCGCCGAATATTCTCCCATCTGACGGCTAACTGTTAGGAAAAGCAGCGTCCAAGCAGGAGATTGCAAGTCGTCGGCGGGGTCGCCGTTTAAAATTAGAGGACTGTTTTTTTGAGTTAAAAATATGCTGTAATCGAGCTGTCCTAAAATTTCCTCTAAATCATCAATTGACAAGTCGGTTGCCAATACTGCAGCAGTAATTGCACCTGCCGAAGTGCCGGCCAATTTTCGCCACCGGATGCCCAAATCGCTACAGCACCTGAGTGCTCCTAAAAATGCCACTCCGCGCACGCCGCCGCCTTCAAAAACCCCGTCGGCATAGATTTGACCGTTTTCGTCGGGAGGCGGAAATTTGCTGAGAATTGTTTGTTTCTCGGTTGCGGTGATTCTGACACCGGCTTCTTGCAAAATTTGCTGCGGATACCACTTGCTCATGGGAAATACCTCGGATCAATTTGGATTTTTAAGTTTAGATAGATAGATATCTATTGCTCTTGATTTTTGTCGGCATCCATTGCCTCTTTGACGTATTGTTGAACTTGCGATCGCACTTGTTCGTAGGCCACCGACGCGCACCAAGGTCGGAGAGATAAAATAGTTGTATCGGGAGTAATCTCGGCTACCAAACAAGTCGGGGGCGGATTCTCCAACACCAGCGGGTGAGAGTGGGCAATTTCTAATAACTCAGCCATCGTTGGACGGATCGCCCGATCGCCAATATCAATTTTCAAGTCTACTCGCCTCATTCCCATTGCCGTTGTATTTTTCAGTGTACCGTTAAACAACTGGTTGTTCGGGACAATAATTTTTATGCGATCGTCTGTCACCACGGTTGTTGAAAAAATCCCGATGCTGTCCACCACTCCCTTAACATCCGCAGCTTCGATCGCATCTCCGACTTCAAAGGGCCGCAAACTAATCAACATTACCCCAGCAGCAAAGTGCGACAAAGTATTTTGCCACGCCAAACCAATGGCCAAACCCGCTGCACCCACCACCGCAACCACGCTGGTAGTTTGAATTCCCAACTGACTCAAAGCGGCGACTACTCCCACTACCAAAATCGTAATTTCAGCAGCTTGAACTAAGAATTTCCGCAGCGTGGCTTCGGTGCGACTCAGTGCTCGGCGAGTCACGCGGCCCGCAAAGCCGATCGCAAATCGCGTAATTAGCAAAATGCCGATCGCCCACAGCAGTTGAGGTACAATTTTAAACCCCAATTCTACGAATTTTTTTGAGAATTCTTGGGCTACTTCCAAGGCTTGTGTTCTTTCTGCATTTAGCTGAGAATAGAAGGTTTGGGCTATAGGTAAAAACGTCTGAATAACTGTCATATCAATTGGGAATTGGGAATTGGGCATTGGGAATTGGGCAAACAGGGCATTGGGCATTGGGCATTGGTAAACGCAGTCTCAGTCTTCTGCATAAGTCGGAGAGTCCGACAGGGATTTTTAACCCATGTCTCATAGCTAAACTCCTCTCAAAGAGGACTACAATCAATAATTTCCTCGCTCAAAATCTTGAGTCGGTTTTAACCGAGTTTTGCTATGAGGCAGGGGTTTAAACCCCTGCCGGAATACTGTTAATAGTGTACTGCTACGCGGGGCAATCGGTGTTTAAAACCGCAGAGAATTTCCCACGAAATAGTTCCTAAAGTCGCGGCCCAATCATCAGCAGTAATTTGATATTCTCCATCTTTGCCCAACAGCGTCACCACTTCGCCGACTTCTAAATTGGGAATATCGGTTACATCCAGCATTAATTGATCCATCGTTACCGCGCCCACTTGTCGCACGAACTGACCCCGGACTAAAACCTGCATTTTATTAGAAAGATTGCGCGGAATACCATCTGCATAGCCGATACCAATTACGGCAATCTGTGTCTGCCGCTGAGCTATAAATTGATAGCCGTAACTGACGCCGGTTCCTGCTTCGATTGTTTTCACCTGCGTTACCCTAGCCTTTACCTGCATTGCGGGCTTCAAATTGGCGATCGACTGCAAGTGAGGTGCTGGATAAAGACCGTAGGTAGCTAAACCGACTCGCACTAAATCGTAGTGCAAATCCGGGTCAGCGAGGGCTGCAGCAGAGTTAGCCAAGTGGAGGCGAGGGGGGTTAATTCCTGCTATTTTAATTTGCTCGATCGCCTGTTGAAACCGCTGGTGCTGCTCTCTCATAACTGCGGGATCGGGACTGTCTGCTGTCGCCAAGTGAGAGTAAATACTGGCTAATTTTAAATTGGGCAACCGCTTGACTAATTGCACAAATTCTGTAGCTTCCTGCCAGGGCGTACCCAAGCGAGACATTCCCGTATCTAACTTAGCGTGAACTGGCAAAGATTGGTTAATGCCTGCGAGAACTTCCGAAAAAATTAGGGCTTGTTTGGCAGTACAAATAGTGGGCTGCAAGTGCCAATGGGCGATCGCCTTTACCTGTTGGGCTGTATGGGTTGCCCCCAACAGCAAAATCGGCGCTTCTATCCCAGCTTCTCGCAATTCTATTCCTTCGGGAATTGTCGCCACTCCCAGCCAACTAGCACCTGCTTGCAATGCTGTTTGACTGACTGCAACAGCACCATGCCCGTAAGCATCCGCTTTCACAACTGCCATCAGTTCTGTGTGGGGAGATAAGAGCTTTTTAAGCTGTTTTACATTGTGAGTTAAAGCTGCTAAATCGATTTCTACCCAAGCCCGCTGGCAAAGTCCCCCGTCACCGTCCCACAGCAACGTCTGGCGGGATTCTTTTGTCGTTGATTCTGCGGTTGTTTGTTCCCCACTCCACATTGTCGATCGCTCCTACTTACTTACACCATTAAAAACTGCTCTAAAAACTGCTAGGATATTTTACCCTAAGTTTGATTATAATAAGATTTTTCCTTTAATCAATGTTATACAAGTTTAAAAAAAGAATGCAACTGTAGGCAAGCTGCAAACCCATATTGCATCAGTCATTCACCATCTAAAATCTAAAATCTAAAATCTAAAATGGTATTAACTGGTGTATCATAGCACCAAAAATACCCGATAAAAACTATGGACGCACTGGCATACCTACATTTAGCTGAAACTTGGGAAACGGCTGCGGGTCAAACTCGATCGACCCACTCAAAAATGCACCTAAATTTAGCCTATACTCCTTTACTTTTCTTTACGATCGCTCTCACAATTTTCAATTTAGTCAATCCCGCACTCGCCCTCAAAAAAGGTGATTCAGGCTCGGAAGTAGCCGAACTCCAGAAAACTCTACAAAACGCAGGCTATTTTCGCGGTAAGGCTACAGGATTTTACGGTTCTCTCACCCTGGCTGCTGTGAAAAAGTTTCAAGCAGAGAACAACCTAAAAGTTGACGGAATTGTTGGCCCTAAAACCTTGTCAGCACTGAAAGGTAAGCCGGAAGATGCGAGTATTGAAGCTGCGGAAAAACTCGCGCCAAATGTCGATCAATCTTCGCCATCTCCTACCGCCACAGATAACACAAACGAACTAGAAGATCAAACTAAAACTCAGCCCCAAGAATCTCTATTTCAAGAACCCTCTTTGCCACCCTTTAAAACTGAAAACTCCGAGGACAAAGAAAGTGAATCACAACCCACAAGGCTAGTAAATCCTCCCGACAACACTCAAGGAAAAATGACCTTGAAAAAAACAATTTACGGTAACATCTCGCCAAAATCAATAGTTTATTCGGGTTCTGGTTTGTTTTTTGCTCAAAACATGATGTACCGCCACACAATCACAGTTTACGACAGGAACTTTAAATTAGTCAAAACTATTCCCGATACAGTAAACTTGTCGAAGTTTGGCTTTTCTAAATTCAAAGGCGATTATAAAGGATCTCCCGTAGAAGCGGCTTTTTCAACCGATGGCAAATATGCCTACGTCTCCAACTACAAAATGTACGGTTCCGGGTTTAGCAATCCGGGAACCGACAGGTGTTCTCCAGCGGCAAAACACGATCAAAGTTTTCTTTACCGCATCAATACCCAAACTTTGAAAATAGAAAAGGTAATTCCTGTCGGTGCAGTTCCCAAATTCAATGCTGTTTCGCCTGACAATCGCTTCGCGCTCGCGAGCAATTGGTGCAGTTGGGATTTGAGCGTAGTTGATATCAATAAAAATCTCGAAGTCGAGCGCGTGAAACTGGGTGCATATCCTCGGGGTATTGTTGTTACTCCCGACTCAAAAAATGCCTATGTTGCTATCATGGGTTCTTCCGATATTGCGAAAGTGAATCTCATCGATTTTTCGGTAGAATGGCTGAGAAATATTGGCAATGCACCGCGTCATTTGACGATCGACCCCAATGGCAACTATCTTTATGCCACTTTAAATGGTGAAGGAAATGTGGCAAAAATTGACCTAAAAACTGGTAAAGTGGTGGACAAGGTTTCGACTGGAAAAGCCCCTCGCAGCATGACGATTTCTGATCAGGGAAAACTGCTTTATGTGGTCAACTATTTCTCGAATACTGTTAGCAAAGTTAGGACGAGCGATATGAAAGTTCTGCAAACAGTGAAGGTTAATTCAAGTCCGATCGGGATTACTTACGATCCGGAAACTAATCAGGTTTGGGTAGCTTGCTATTCGGGCAGCATTATGGTGTTTCAAGATTAATCTAACAGGTTCGCAGTGAAATTTGTAGGGTGCGCTGCGGCGCAACGATTGAGTTTTTAGATCGGTGCGCCGTGCACACCCTACATGATTTCTCAACTAGAAAACTAGGTCTAAACCCGGTTTGTGGCCGGGCGCGTGCGTCCAGGAGTGTAGATATATCGGTGCGCCGTGCACACCCTACAAGATCGATCAGTGCCGATTGCGCGCCCTACATGAGGGGTGAAAATATTATTTGGACGACTTGACCGACTTGATAACATACTTAGAAGGTTTAGCAGGTACTTTACCTTTTTTGGCCATAGCTTGGTAAATCATGGCTGCTACTTCCGCGCGAGTTGCTGTTTTGTTGGGCTGCAAAAGTGTGGGCTTCGGGTGGTTGACAACAATGCCAGCTTTAGTCGCTGCTGCTACTTTGTCAACTGCCCATTTCGGCACTTTTTTCCTGTCTGTATAAACTTGTAAAATCTTGCTTGCACTCCCTTCTTGTTTCAGGTTTAAACCGCTAGCTAATGCTACGATGACTTCTACACGGGGAACGTCTTTTGTGGGACGGAACTCATTGTTTGGGTATCCTTGAAGAAATCCTTTTTGTACGCTGCCATCGATCGCACTAGCGGCAGGGCTCTTGTCTTTCACGTCTTCAAAATTAATCGGTTTTCGGGTCGGTTTTTTGTCGGACATTCGCTCAATTAAGCGGGCTAGTTCGGCTCGCGTCATCGGTTCGTCGGGACGAAATTTACTGTCAGTCAAATCAGTAAAGATTTTCCGATCGACTAAAGCGACAATGAATGGACGCGCCCAATATTTGTCCGGAACATCTGAGAATATAACGGGCCCAACTTTGGGTTGATCGGCTTTCGGTTGATCGGCTTTCGGTTTGGTAATTGCTGAATTGGGAGTCGATCGCGCAATTGGCGTGGGAGGAACAACGATTACACCCACCGGAGGATTTTGCGGTAAAATCGGCCCTAAAGGTGCCACAGGTGCGACTTCCCGTTGTGAAGGAATGAGCGTTGTAGCGGGCGATCGCAAATCCGAACTTGGCGATTCTGGCGTTAATATTCCCGGGCTCGCGGGCGTAACAGCAGGCTGAGAGAAAACGGCTGGAAATTGCCAATTTCTGGCATTCAATCGATCGGGATTTTTACCTGTTACCCAAAATAAAATTGCTCCCATCGTGCCGAAGGCAACCAAGATAGCAATCAATTCATCCAATCCTAGAGGATTTCTTTCCCCTGACGGGGGTTGTGAAGAAGACATATTGTCACCTAAATACCAATGTAGAAATTAAATCACATATTTTTTTAGTCTGGGGGAAACAGAGAGGGCTAAATCAACTATTCCAAAGTTTTCATTCTCCCTACTGCGGCGGCGTGGCATCGGGAGAATATATAAAATTAACTTTTACCGATGTCAGATGCTGATTTTTGCCATCTTCAATTCAGCGCCTTCTACCCCCGGAAGAGCGACTCCGACTCGGTTGACGAGAATTCCTGCCACTACCAAAACTCGGCTGCCGCTTGTTTTGATTTTGACGCGGCTGCGGCGATCGCCTCAAAGTGCTGCCACCGTAACCCGAACCGGTCGATCGATTGCCATTTGGCCGTGCTGAGGGTCTTACTGGCTGGTTATATGTGGGCGATCGCAAGCGGCCAGTCGTCCTTAAAACTTGACGGTTTCTCACAACTGGAGGCGGAGTTTTGTAGCGAGTTTGATATTGGTTAACAGCTTGGCCGTAAGTATTGCCATACCCGCCATATCCTGTCATAATTCCCGGCTGATAGACTGGCGGCATATAATATTGCGGTCTAAATAACAAACTGCCGATCGCCTGACCGGCTATAGCCCCAGCAAACGGGGCCCAGAAGCCAGATTGCTGTCTCACTACTACGGTTTGTGGCTGACCTGTTTGAGGGTTATTAACAGTTTCGGTAACGTTGTGAACGTACTCAATTTTGAAATCTTCTGTCAAATGCAAAACCGCTTGATTGTTATCCAAATTTAGATAACTTTTCTTGCCTGCCGATGTTTCTTCATCTGTTAAGCGAGCCATTTGCAAATCCTTAGTGCGGTAAACTGGGGGACTGCCGGCGGGAGTATTCAGCAACATCAAACTGTATTCGCCATCCGCATCGTCGTAGGTAGCTTGCTGTACAGAATATTGACCTTGAGTCAAGTTATTATTTGGTGCAGGACGCACTGTGTTAATATTTGGATTGCCAGCAGGATTTGTAGAAGTTTGTCTACTAGGAGAACCGCAGGCGGTTGCCGTCCATAAAAAAGTTAAAGCCATTAAATAAATTGTCAGTCTTCGCAGCATCATAAATAGTAATTGGTAATTGGGCATTGGGCATCGCGCATGGGGCAGCGCGCATTGGTAGCAAATAACTAATAACTAATAACTAATAACTAATTACTCCTTCCTTAAAGGGGAATAAGTTCTGGGAAATTGACCAACACTTGGTCGTTGGTAAGTTCGTCTCCCAACTGTGCGGGAGAAAAGTGAACTTGCACAGCTCGGAGCCTTTCTTGGTAATGTAAATTAATCAGTGCTTTTAAACCGACTTTAAGCGCGCTGATGTCAGCGAGGTCAGTTTCTAGGGCAGGAACTTCGCCTTCATACGCAACTGTCAGCATCACCACCACATTTCTAGTTACCGGCAAAGACAAGGGGGATTTTTTATCGTAAACAGATGTACTGTATTGAGGCTCGCTGAGATAGCGATCGGCTGAATCAGTGAAAAGTTCATCCACATAATCGCCTGCTTCGCCTTCATTCCAAAAAACATCGCCTTCATTGGCGGCTGCTTGCCAGTAGTTGTCGTACTGCAACAGGTGATTGCAAATTTCTACAAGACCTTCTCCTAAAACTGCTATGTCGCCATCGGCATCAATTGCTTTTCTGGCGGTGTGGTTGAGAACTCCTAACAGCGGTGCAACTTCTTCACCTGTTAGGTGAACGAACACCCGGCAAACTGCCAATCGAGTGTGACCTGTAAATTGATTGAATCGATCGCGCCAAGCATTCATAATAACCTATAGTTGTAATCTGTAGGGCTATAATTCCCACCCTAGCAGGCGATTTGAACTTTTGCCGTCTACCCTCAGATTGATCTGAAGAGTATTTTTAGCGATCGCCTCGGCAGCCTACTGTCTCGCTTTGACTCATCTAATTTTATAGCAGTTTTCACTCGGATCAAATAGAGTTCAAATACAGTAGGGAAACGGCACAGCCTAGTCCTGACGGGGAGCAGCGACTTTTAATAATTGGTATGAGATTGATGATTGTAGCAAGAGTTTTTTCTATTGATATTAATTCAGCGCTCGTTTGCTTCGCCGGAATATGATATTGTGTGCTATTGATTCATTTGTCTATTGTTTGCAGTGCTTCGCGATCGCAATGACAAGAAATTGTAGGGGTATATAATTTCCACTCAAAAAACCTCCAATCTTGCAAGATTGGAGGTGCGCTAAGCGAATACTTTGGTTTGAGATAACTATTTGACGATCGCGCTTTGGACTTGTTCGATCGCAATTTCAGAACTCAACTCAGCAATTGGCGAAACTGGCAAATCCAGCTCGCCGCCCGGAGCTTCTGGGTGTTCGCGAACGGCCGCAACCGCATCTGCTGACTCAGCTACAGCACCCGCCGGGGCCAAATCGAGCAAAGCCGGAATTTCCATGTGTCCAGAAACACCTGCATCTGCGATCGGATCGATCGACTCTTCAAAAACTTCAAAATTATCGGTCATCGCAGCGCAAGCAGCAGAAGCGCGCTTGCCGGCGCGGTAGCTCATGTAGGCCGCACCCCCACCCAAAACTCCCGCCAAACCGAGCAAACCGAGAGCTGCTGTTTTGTAGGATTTCCACGGATTCATGCGCTCCGAGCCGCCGGAACCTAGGAGGGTTGGCGCAGAACCAGATTTAGCCGCCCCAGATTTGCTGTAGGAACAGGGGAAAGCAGATGCAGCGTCACAAACAGCGATGCTGCTTGCGATCGCCACGACGGAAGCAATGCCAGCTAACACTTGAAACTTCTTCATGGTGCTCTGGAGATTGTAAAGGATAATTAAAAAATTAATGGTAACAGCTCTTTACAAATGTATCAACTCTGCGCGCCGCCCATATCGAGGATCGATCGCAAAAGTCAGCTATAGCCTCACGCAATTCAAATTTAAATTTCCCAGCTTAAAAACCTGCAATGCTTGCTCTGCAAGCGTTTTGGCTAAAAAACTGGTAGAACTTCAAGTTTTGTGAACCAATACTTTGATCGCGCCCAAATTAGAAAATCTGAGGTGAGACAGTAAAAAATTTAGTTACATGGCAGCAAACACTTGGTAACAAACTACTTTTAAGGCTACTTTTGTAAAGGCTTAGTTATTGGAATAACTCTTATTTTTATGACAGACAACGCGACTCAAGGCATTGAGCGAGATCCTCGCCGATTGTTGGTGACGGGCGGGGCTGGATTTATCGGCTCGAATTTTGTGCATCAGTGGTGCAACAGCTATCCGGGCGATAGAGTAGTCGTACTCGACGCTTTAACCTACGCCGGCAACAGACAAACCCTGGCAACTTTGGAAGGAGGCGAAAATTTTCGGTTTGTGCAGGGGGATATTTGCGATCGTACCCTAGTCGATACCTTGCTCAAAGAAGAAAACATCACCACAGTCGCCCACTTTGCCGCAGAATCCCACGTTGACAGGTCAATTATCGGGCCTGCCGCCTTTGTTCAAACAAACGTTGTCGGAACCTTCACACTTTTAGAAGCCTTCCGCAAGCATTTTGAAGCAATTGATGAGCCCTCTCTCAAAGCACAAATGCGCTTCCTCCACGTTTCTACCGACGAAGTTTACGGCAGTCTCGGCCCCGATGACCCAGCCTTCACAGAAACAACAGCCTACTCCCCCAACAGTCCCTACTCAGCCTCCAAAGCTGGCAGCGATCACCTCGCCCGCGCCTATTTCCACACCTACGGCGTCCCGACAATTATCACCAACTGTTCCAACAATTACGGCCCCTATCACTTCCCAGAAAAGCTCATTCCATTAATGTGCATCAATATGCTATTGGGCAAACCGCTGCCAGTTTACGGCGACGGTCAAAACGTGCGAGATTGGCTCTATGTTCTCGACCACTGCCGCGCTTTAGATGCCGTTATTAACCGCGGCCAACCAGGGGAAACCTACAATATTGGCGGCAACAACGAGGTAAAAAATCTCGATTTAGTAAAAATGCTGTGCCAGCTAATGGACGAATTAGCTTCTGATTTGCCCGCGCGTCCTTGCGAACAATTGATTACATTTGTCAAAGACAGAGCCGGGCACGATCGGCGTTATGCTATTGATGCCAGCAAAATTAAAACTGAGTTAGGTTGGACTCCCTCAGTAACAGTTGAAGAAGGTTTGCGGCAGACTGTAGAATGGTACTTAGCCCATCGGGAGTGGTGGGAACCCCTGCTTTCGGAGGAATATCAAACCTACTACCGGAAAGTCTACTCTAATTAATCTACTCTTGGACGCACGGGCTACCAAAAACCAGAACCAGTAAAAAACTGGTTTTCCAGCTCAAGAGTGCGTCCAGAAAGGTTTCTGTCTTGCCTTCAAGCTTTACCAGAAAAAATTGGTTTAAAGCCTCTCCCTTAAAGGCGAGAAATTAAAAGAAGACGATTCATTACTTCAATCCTCTTCCTTCTAGGTAGAGGTCGCACTCATCTGTCAACTGTCAACTGTCAACTGTCAACTGTCAACTGTCAACTGAAATTTAAACTCCCGACGCCGAAACCGGGTTAGAGAAAGGAAAATTTTTAGTTGAGTGCGATCGATCAGAGTTAAAAAACCTGTTTTCTTTAATCTTTGCGCCTAACTTCAGATTTAATTAGGTGGAGGTAAGTATCACACACCTTCGCCATTGTCAATTATTGTGAAGATTTAGTTAAAAATCATCCGAAATGCATAAATTAAAGTGTTTGTAGCTGATAATTTTAATAGAGTTACAAGATTAAGCATTTTAGAAGCTTTTAGGAAAAACAAAAAGCAGCAATGACTGAAATAAACTGGCTCAAGCACGTCCAAGAACCTAAATACTGGCTGTTAGGCATCGCCTCCGGTTTGATTGCCCTGCACCTAACTCTAACTTCCAGAACAAACTACACTGACCTTTTCGGCACAATGTTAATGTTTTGGGGAGTCGTAGCATTTCTCATTTGGGAAAGACACGAATCCTTAACTTTTGAAAGCGGAGTTTTCGCCAGCTTCTTTGGGACATCGTTAATTGCTTTAATATTGCTCAAAAGTTCGTCGATATCTGGATACGACTTTTTTATCAGAGCAACGCCTTTTTTGTCTGGAATCAGTCTCGCATTGCTGGCTTCGGGAACAAAAGGACTGAAACAATATTGGCAGGAACTTCTAATTCTTGCCTATACAGCGATTCCTCCAGGATTGATCGGAGTATTCGTTGACGTAGCCAAACTAACAGCAAAATTTTCAGCCTTCATCCTGCACTATCTAGGATTTGAAGTTGTGCGAAAAGGGGTTTATATCATCCTAGAAAAAGGCAGCGTCGAAGTGAATCACGGCTGTTCTGGCGTGAATGCGATCCTACAATTATTAGGACTGGCCCTGGTTTTCTTGCTGATGTTTCCGACAACTAGGGGACAGAAAATTGTAGTTCCAATTGTAGCAATATTTATTGCATTTTTAGTGAACGCTGCGCGAGTTGCCCTGATGGCAGTGCTGGTAGCGCTATCTCAACAAGAAGCATTTAAATACTGGCACGAAGGCAATGGTTCGGTAGTCTTTTCGATGATTGCTGTATTCATTTTCGGGCTATTCTGCTGGTTTGCAATCTTGCAATCGGAACCGCCACATAATAAAAAACAAAATTGCTAATGGCTATTACCTCTTGGAAACCAATTAGAATTTCTCTTTTGGCTGTTACTTTGGCAGGAGTTTTATTAGTCGCCGGAAAGTTGACATTCTATCCATCAACAGGCAATAGTCTAGTAACCCAGTTTAATTTTCCCGAGTCGGTGCCTTTAGCAGAGTGGAAACTAATCAAGAGCGCGCCGCTGGAAATTACCGATACTTCACAAATCAAGGCTGCCAGAAAGTATCAATATCAAAAAAATAGCAAGGATCTAGAAATAGAAATGCGCTATTTGGTAAATACTATTGGGGGCGTGGAAGGTATGATGAAGGGACATACTATTCTCAAGTCGTCTCCTGGTAAACTAGCATTAGCCAGCACTCAAGGCGCGGGGTTTCACGGAATTTTGCAGCAGCAAAATCGACTGTATTTGAGTTCGTGTATCAATCCTCGCGGCGGTGCTACAGTCACTTCCGAACAGTTTAGATACAATCGAAATACTCGCGATTGGCAGCCGAACCGGATTCTGTTTTGGCTGTTGGGTAGGGGAAATATTCAAGACAGGCGCTGTTTGTGGACTCAGATGTCTGTGCCTTTGGATAAAACAACTCCAGAAGATGCCAAAAAAATTCTAGAGAATGCTTGGGTTTCTTGGTATGGATGGTGGCAGCCGCGATTTCCCGAACCTTAAGTGAAGTCAATAGGACTTACGCACGGGTGGTCAGAAACCGGGTTTTTTACGAAAATTATTTGCAGTAACCCGCAGATTAGGTAAAAAACCCGGTTTCTTTGCTCTTAGTGCGTAAGTCCCGATCGAGAGAGATTTTTTGTTAACAACAACAGTGAGGATTTTATGAATGACGCACAAGGCGAACAAGGTTTTTCTATTTACAGGCTGCGTTGGATTGGCTACGGTTTATTAATTCTGTCTTTATTAGATACGATCGCAGTTTTGATACCAGCAAATTTCGGCAATCGCGTCTGGGAATTGCAGACAATTGGCGCTGTAGTGGAACGGGTGCCAGTTCCGCTGCTGGCAATGGCGCTGATATTTTTTGGCGAAGGGTACGATCGCAGACGTTTGGAAGACCCTTTTTTGAAGGTTTTGTCTTGGGTGTGCCTGCTGCTAGGTCTGGTTTTTCTGTTGATGCTGCCTTTGGGAATTTTTGGCACTATCGAGGTCAACAAGCAAAATAACCAGCAAATTACTACTCAAGCAAACCAACAATTAGCTCAGTTGCAGCAAGTAGAAGAACGGCTCAACAAGGGTACTCCTGAAGATTTAAAGAACTTGGCGGGGGAACTTACCCGTTTGGGGGTACAAGCGGATACGCAAAACCCGCAGGAATTGAAAAGCCAAATTCTTTCGAGAATTACTCCGGCTAAGGAACGGTTGCAGACGCAAAGCGCAGCGGTTCAGTCAAGTCAGCGCTTGGGGTTATTTAAAAATGCTTTTAAGTGGCTGCTGGGCGCGCTAATTTCTAGTGTTTTGTTTTTTACGATCTGGCGCGGTACTGATTGGGCTCGTTAGTAAGTATTGGTATCAACAACCAGGCTAAAATCCTTTGTATCTGTCGTTTACCGCCGAGTCTAGATCCCCCTCGCATCCCCCGAAAGCAAGGGGGACTTTGAGAATATTCTTGTCCCCCCCTTGGGAAGCTACCGTGTACACACAAGTCGAATTGGAAATCAAAGGTCGTCAAAGTCATGGAAATTTATGTTTTTAATCCTTGATTTTCCGTTAACTGTTATCAATAAATTAAAACTATTGATAACTGACTTGCTGTTCTAAAAACCTTACCTAAATGCGGCTTGTGTCTGAGTAGACAAGGTTTTGAGGAGTTGTGTGTACACCGTAGCCTTGGGAAGGGGGGTTAGGGGGGATCTGTCTTAACCCAAGCGTATTGTATTATTTTAAGCAACTGGGTTTCTGCGTCTATAACTGTTGAAATTACGATCGCCCCAGCGCCATTTAATCACAGTATTTGGGAGATCGCACTTATGGTCGATCGCACTTATGGTCAATCGACCTTCTCTTTAGACTCTTATCTGTTAAACTTCCAAAGTGATTAATTGAGCAATTTCTTCGGTCTGAAAACCTAAACCCATCGGTCTTTGCACTTCCGGGATTATTTGCACATCATAGAGTTCTGTAACTACTCCTTCAAATCGCACCCAGTGAACTATTGTTCCAGTGTTAATATCTATTACCATGATACCACAGCGCGGTTCGGCATCTTTTTTTATTAACAATTCATCTAATTCTAAGCCGCTAAATGTGTTGTCACCGCCTCTGGGTTTAGATAATCCAACTATTGCCCAGTTTTGCCAAAATGCTAAGCCTCGTAAATAGCCGGGACAAAATGCGATCGCATTAAATTTCCCTGTTTCTAAATCCACATAACCCAATTCTCCCCTACCAGAATTCAGCACCCACAATTTGTCTTGATACCAGCGGGGTGAGTGCGGCATTGACAATCCTGTGGCAATGATATCATTGGATTCTATATCTATAATTATGCCGCCGTTTTTTCGGCGATCGCGCCAGCCATCCACAACATCCGACTGACTTGATGCTGTCACATATTTAGCTTTCCCCTCCACCATTGCTAAACCGTTGAGGTGACAGCGATCTTCGTTGATATATTGTGAGATAAAGGGTGGTTTCCATAAAGGTTTACAACTGTGGCGATCGCTCAATGTGGCTATACAATTGAGTAATGTGCTGATAAAAATTACTTGTCCACTGCTATCTACAGCTACATCATGGATGTCGATATCGCCCGTGGTGTAAGCAATGCGAGGCACGTAAAGGCGATCGTAACCTTGATGCAGTTGTCCGGCGGCTAGCACGTTGTCTAATTGCCAGAGTTGATATTTAGAACTTAGGTAAATGCGTGACGGCGTGCAGTAAAGCCCCATTGCGCGATCGAATATGCGCCAAAAGGCTGATATTCTGTTAGTTTCTGGCGCAGCACCGATTAACATTAACCGGCTGGTTTGATAAGTGGTGCAAGCGAGGCTGATTTTTTGTTGGGTTAGCCAAGTTGGAAAATCGCGATCGCCAAAAATATCGTGTTCTTGGGCTGTGTTCAAAACTGATGGGTCATGGATTGAATCAGAAGTCATTTTAGATACAAAATGTAACGTGGAGCGGATGACATTAAAATTCCCAGCGTTTAAAATCGTAGCAACATTTAATGGAGGCGATTATGCCACAAACTATTAGTAGAGCGATCGCCTTCATCACCTCCGATATCCCAGACAGCCAAACCCTGATCGAAGGCATCCACCAAGGCATTGATGTCAGCATCCTCGACCCGAATCGCAACGCCGTAGCACAAATCGCCGAAACCCTCAAAGGTAAGTAATACTAAGCGATTCATATCATCTCACACGGTGCGATCGGTCATCTCCAGTTAGGGAATACAGCATTAAATCTTGAAACTCTCCCCCAATATACTCAGCAGATACAGCAGTGGCGAGCGGGCCTCACAGAAGACGCATCCATCCTGCTGTACGGGTGCAACGTCGCCGCCACAACCGATTTGACAACCGACAACCAAAAGCCAAACCACCCACCAACAACCCATCCGTTACATCCGGTACAGAATCCGTTGCCGAACTTCCTCACTCAACTCCACCAACTCACAGGCGCAAAAATCGCCGCCAACGCCCACCAGACAGGCAACTGGGCCAAAGGAGGCAACTGGGAAATCTCTCAACTCATCCCCCCATCCCCACACAACCCAAACTCCCCTTCACAGAAAACGCCCTCAAAACCTACAGTGGCATCCTGGGTTTCGCCCCCAAAGTTGACTTCACCACTGGGGGTGGCCCTAGATCAGTCAGCATCGGCGACTTCAACGGCGACGGGAAACCTGACTTAGCTGTGGCGAACTTGATTAGCAACAGTACCTCAATCCTCCTCAATACCACCACCAACGCCACCACCCCCACCTTCGCCACCAAAGTTGACTTCACCACTGGGAGTGGCCCCTATTCAGTCAGCATCGGCGACTTCAACGGCGACGGGAAACCTGACTTAGCTGTGGCGAACTTTCGCGGCAACACCACCTCCATCCTCCTCAATACCACCGCCACCAATGCCACCACCCCCACCTTCGCCACCAATGTTGACTTAAACACTGGGAATAACCCCTATTCAGTCAGCATCGGAGACTTCAACGGCGACGGGAAACCAGACTTAGCTGTGGCGAACCTCTTCGGCAACACCACCTCCATCCTCCTCAATACCACCGCCACCAACGCCACCACCCCCACCTTCGCCACCAATGTTGACTTAAACACTGGGAATAACCCCTATTCAGTCAGCATCGGCGACTTCAACGGCGACGGAAAACCTGACTTAGCTGTGGCGAACTTTAACAGCAAAACCACCTCCATCCTCCTTAACAACACCCCCAAAATCAGCATCGCCGCCGGCACTACCCCCACAGAAACCGGCCCCACCACTGGCACATTTAACATCACCCTCGACACTCCCGCCCCCGCAAGTGGTTTACTCATCAACTTCAATATCACTGGCAGTACCGCCGCCACCCCTGGCCACTACTCCCTAACTGCGGGTACGAATATCACGGCTGTGACTGCGAATACTTTCACCATTGCCGCTGGTGCAACTACCGCTGTCCTCAATGCCGTCCCCGTCAATGATACCCTCATCAACCCAGGGGAAACCGTCAGAGTCAATCTCACTGCCGATACTGGATTTAACTACACTCTAAATCCAGTTGCCGCGAATACGACTGGTACGCTGACAATCACCGACAACGACTTCCCCACATTCCCCGTCAACCTCTCAGTTTCTCCCAGCACAGGCACAGAAGCAGGAACTACAGCAATCACCGTTACAGCCACAGCATCAAGCGCAGTAGTCGGCGATCAAACCGTGAATGTTGTACTATCAGGAAGCGCAACTGCCGCTGACTTCACAGGCACAATTCCTGCTAGCATTACCATTGCCGCAGGTCAAACCACAGGTTCATTTACTGTCAATATTAACGATGATGCACTAATCGAAGGTACAGAAACAGGGAATTTTATAATCTTCAATCCTTCGGCTGGTATTGTTTTAGGAACTACCACAACAGGTTCAGTCACAATTACCGACAATGACTTCCCCAGAGTCAACCTCTCAGTTTCTCCAAGGACCGGCACAGAAGCAGGAACTACAGCAATCACCGTTACAGCCACAGCATCTCAAGCAGTAGTCGGCAATCAAACATTGAATGTTGCACTATCAGGAACAGCAACTGCTGCTGATTTTACTGGTACAATTCCCACCAGCATTACCATTGCCGCAGGTCAAACCACAGGTTCATTTACTGTCAATATTAACGATGATGCACTAATCGAAGGTACAGAAACAGGGAATTTCACAATCTCCAATCCTTCGGCTGGTATTGTTTTAGGAACTACAACCACAGATTCCGTTGACATCACCGACAACGACTTCCCAACAGTCAACCTCTCAGTTTCCCCCACCACCGGCACAGAAGCAGGAACTACAGCAATCACCGTTACAGCCACAGCATCTCAAGCAGTAGTCGGCCCTCAAACAGTGGATGTTGCACTATCAGGAACCGCAACTGCCGCTGACTTCATAAGCACAATTCCTGATATAATTACCATTCCCGCTGGTAAAACTACAGGTTCATTTACAGTCAATATCAAAGATGATACCTTAGTAGAAGGAACAGAAACAGGTACTTTTACAATCTCCAATCCTTGGACTGGTATTGTTTTAGGAACTACCACAACAGGTTCAGTCACAATTACCGACAACGACTTACCCACATTACCCAAAGTAAACCTCTCAGTTTCACCCAGCACAGCCACAGAAACCGGAAGTCCAACTATTACCAGAAAGAATTGGTTTAAAGCCTCTCCCTTATAGGGAGAAATTAAAAGAAGACTATTCATTACTCCAATCCTCTTCCTTCCAGGTAGAGGTCGCTATCTTGCGGTCAACTGTCAACTGTCAACTGTCAACTGTCAACTGTCAACTGAACGTTACAGCCACAGCATCCAGCGCAGTAGTCGGCGCTCAAACAGTCAATGTTGCACTATCAGGAACCGCAACTGCTGCCGACTTCACAGGGACAATTCCTGCTAGCATTACCATTCCGGCTGGTCAAACTACAGGTTCATTTACCGTCAATGTTAATGATGATGCACTGGTAGAACCTACTGAAACAGGTACTTTCACAATTTCTACTCCTTCTAGCGGTGTTACTTTAGGAAGTACTTTATCAGGTGACGTTGCAATTACCGATAACGATGTAACGCCTTTACCAGAAATTCAAGTATTAGATGGAACGACGGATATTGTTGATGGTACAACAAGTGCGATCGACTTTGGTAGCGTTACAGTCGGTACGACTCTCAACAAAACCTTTACCGTAAACAATCTCGGTACAGCAGCCTTAAATCTCAGCAACCTGACTTTACCCACAGGATTTAGCTTAGTTGGAAACTTACCCGCAAGTGTCGCAGCCGGGGCGAGTGCTAACTTGCAAGTTCAAGTAGATACAGCGACAGCAGGAAACCTATCAGGTACGTTGCAATTTGTCAATGATGACAGCGATGAAAATCCTTTTAATTTCCCGATTTCAGCATCATTTACAGCCGCGCCTGCACCAGAAATTCAAGTTTTAGACGGCACAACGGATATTGTTGATGGTACTGCAAGTGCGATCGACTTTGGTAGCGTTACAGTCGGTACGACTCTCAACAAAACCTTTACCGTAAACAATCTCGGTACAGCAGCCTTAAACCTCAGCAACCTGACTTTACCAACCGGATTTAGCTTAGTTGGAAACTTACCTGCAACTGTGGCGGGAGGCGCGAGTGCTAACCTGCAAGTTCAAGTAGATACGACAGCAGCAGGAAATAAAACAGGTACGTTGCAATTTGTCAATGATGACAGCGATGAAAATCCTTTTAATTTCCCGATTTCGGCATCAGTTACAGCAACTCCCACGCCAACGCCTGCACCCGTACCAACTCCAACGCCTGCACCCGTACCGACGCCAACGCCTGCACCCGTACCAACGCCTGCACCCGTACCAACGCCTGCACCCGTACCGACGCCAACGCCTGCACCCGTACCAACTCCCACGCCTGCACCGTACCAACTCCCACGCCTGCACCCGTACCAACTCCCACGCCTGCACCCGTACCAACTCCCACGCCTGCACCCGTACCAACTCCCACGCCTGATACCGACTGCATTTGCGACAAAATTGAATCTCCCAATTTCAACAAACCCAACCAGCAAATTGATAACATCATCAATGGTCGTCCCGGTTTGCTGTTTGGTACTTTCAAAAACGACGCATATTTTGGCAGCAACAACCTCAATATCTTCGATGCTTTAACTGGCAACGACAACATATTTGGCGGCAACTCAAATGATATCTTCAACGGCAATGAAGGTAATGACTTCATCGACGGCGGCAAAGGAAACGACATCATTTTGGGCGGCAACGGAAACGACATCATTTTGGGTGGTTTTGGCGAAGATGCAATCTTCGGGAATCAAGGTAACGATTCAATTAACGGCAAAGAAGGTGATGACTTAATCTTTGGCAATGAAGGTAACGATTTTATCGACGGCGGCAAAGGAAACGATATTTTATCCGGCGGCGAAGGAAACGATTTAATTCTCGGCAATCAAGGCAATGATACTCTCTTCGGAGAACAGGGAGATGATACTTTGTGCGGCGGTGAAGGTAAGGATTTAGTTTACGGCGGTCAAGGTAACGATTTAATTGACGGAGGCAAGGGCAACGATTCGATTTATGGAGACTTAGGTAATGATACGCTTCTCGGTTGCGAAGGTGATGATATTTTGTTTGGAGGTTCGGGCAATAATAGTTTAGTTGGCGGTTTGGGAAATGACACTTTTGTGTTAAATAACCGTCAGGTATTTGACGTAATCGCTGATTTTGTCAAGGGTAAAGATTCGCTCGGATTGTCGGGAGGTTTTAGTTTTAATCAGTTAGAAATAACTCAGGATAATAACAGCGCGCTGATTAAGTTAAAGGGAAGTGGAGAATTAGTTGCTTCTTTAACTGGAGTCAATGCCAGCCTAATTGGTGTTAGCGATTTCCGAGTTGTTTGAGCATTAGTAGGGTGCGTCAGTTGGTAGCTGGTCGATTTTTGATAAAATCTTCCACTCACTCCGCACCCTAGGATTTACCAAAGCACAGGGGATTTAAGCCCCCACCTTTAGGTGGATTGTTTTTAGGCAGGGGCTTAAATCCCCTGCCTAAAAACTTCGCTGTCAACCCTTCGACAAGCTCAGGGCAAGCTGTCAACTGTCAACTGTTAAGCTCTTGACTCAAGAAACCGGGTTTTTCACCTAAATTTAGGGTTTTAAGAAAGTATTTTGGCTAAAAAACCCGGTTTCTGGCCGCCCCGCCGCAGGTGCGCCCGCCAACATCCTACCAGCTAAAATCTACAATCTAAAACTTGTTCTGAGCGAAGTCGAAGAATCTCAAATCTCAAATTGACCGATCGTATTTTCTAGTTTTTCGGCAATGCCTTCTACCCAGTTTTCGTCTTGTTTGGTGTAGCTGCGGGGCGCGTTAGCACCTAAGATTAAGACGCCTTGGCTGCCGATCGGCTGACAGATGACTCCTTGGGTATTTTCTGGCAAATAGTCAAATTCGATTTTGCCTGGATAAATATCGAGCTTTACTAAATAAATTGGTTTGTTTTTGTCGATCGCCCGCTGCAATATTGGCCCTGGTTTAACTTCGGGATTGATGCCTAAAATGCCGCGCCGCAATAAAACTTTTCCTCGATACACAATGACGATCGCCCTTGTCGCGGTATTTGTCAACAGCAAACGCGACGCCCAGGCTAATTCTAGCTTGACAGCATCGGGTAAATCCGGCGCAAACTCGAAGCCTTCAGAGCCGATTAGCTTTACCGAATCGGGCGATCGCGCTTGCACCTGCTGCCACAGCAAGCCTGTTAAAATCAGCAGGGCGCTGATAATTACTCCCAAAGCGTCCGATCGAGCTTGAGAGTCTGTAATCTGCTCTGTTAGCAAGCGGTTTACCATCAGCAGCGTACCTGCTAACCCTCCTGCAACTAAGGGCAATTGCCGCAAAACTTTATTTGGATCGGATTTTGTCATTGGTCATTGGGCAAACAGGGCATTGGGCAAACAGGGCATTGGCCAAACAGGGCATATCTAGTCCGGTGGATTGACTGCAATCAGTAAGGTTCATTCGTAGTGCGGACTTCAGTCCGTTCCTTTTTGCGGACTGAAGTCCGCACTACGAACCGATTTTGTGATGGTAATCGATCGGACTTGAGATCGTTAATTATTGAGGCATCACGCACTCCCTGACCAAGAAACCAGGTTTTTTATCGAGATTGAGGGTTTTAACCAAGTATTTTGGTTGAAAAACCCGGTTTCTGGACACCCGTGCTTAAGTTTTATAAATTGTTAGTTGGTAATTTAACAACTGTCAACTGTCAACTGCCAACTGTCAACTGCCAACTGTCAACCGACTTCCCCAATTTCGACAATTCGCTGGAATAGATAGCCGGTGCCGCGGGCGGTGAGAATTAATTCAGGATTGCTGGGGTCGTCTTCCAACTTGGCCCTAAGCCGGGAAATGTGAACGTCCACTACGCGGGTGTCTACGTGGCGTTCTGGCGTGTATCCCCAAACTTCCTGCAAAATTTCCGATCGCGAAAAAGGCTCTCCAGAACGGCTGACAAGCAGTTCTAACAAGCTGAATTCCATGCCTGTGAGTCGAATTCGTTCGTCGCCTTTGTAAACTTGGCGCTTGTTGGTGTCAATCCTAATATTGGTGACTTGGATAACTCCAGAGCTGGGAATGCCTGAAGATCCGTTTTTGTCAACCCGACGCAGTACCGAACGAATGCGGGCTTCGAGTTCTTTAGGAGAGAAAGGTTTGACGACGTAATCGTCAGCGCCTAATTCTAAACCGGTGATGCGATCGGCTACGTCTCCCAAAGCGGTTAACATGATGATGGGTACGTCTGACTCTTTACGCAACTCCTGACAAACGCCGTAACCGTCGAGCTTCGGCATCATCACGTCCAAAACCACTAAGTCGGGTTCGGTGTTGCGAAATGTTTCGAGAGCTTCCTCGCCGTCAGCAGCGGTGACGACATCGTAGCCAATCATGGAAAGGCGAGTCTCCAGAATGCGCCGGATACTGGCTTCGTCATCGACTACCAGAATTTTTTCTTTATGGTTTTCCAATTTACCGAGCACTCCTTAAGTTACATTTCAGATAATGTTAATTTTTTGTACCCTATCATAGAAGCCACAGGTTGAATCATGTGTGGGGATCGGTCTGAAAGCTTGATAATTGCTTTAACTCAGACTTTTCTAAATGTTAGGGTGACTATTTATCATCATAAACAATGGCTAAGCCTCGAATACAATATATTTGTCGGGAATGTGGCTATGATTCACCACAATATTTTGGCAGGTGTCCTAGCTGTCAGAAGTGGGATTCTTTTGACGAGCAGTTAGAGCAACCTACTGCTGGTGTGCCGCGGGCTGGTTTAACTGGGGTGACAACTAAGACAGTGGGCGGTTCGCCCCCTGATAAGTCGAAGGGTCAACCGAGAGTGTCTTTTAGATTATCGCAGATTGCTGACCAAACTCAGTCTCGCTGGCCTTCTGGTTACGGGGAGCTCGATCGAGTTTTGGGAGGCGGGATTGTTCCGGGCTCGCTGGTGTTGATTGGCGGGGAACCGGGAATCGGGAAATCGACGCTGCTGTTACAGGTGGCGAATATGTTGGCGCGCAAGGATCGGATACTGTATGTCAGTGCGGAGGAGTCCGGCCAGCAGGTGAAGTTGCGATCGCAGCGTTTGGGTGTCGCTAATCCGGTTGATTTGTCAAGCAACGGCGGACATAAATCCGGCAGCAACGGGGCAGCTAAAGCAGATTCCGAGGACAAGTCGGCGGAGAATTTCTACTTGCTTCCTGAGACGGATTTAGAAGTAATTTTGCGGGAGTTGGAATCGCTCAAACCGAATGTGGCGGTGATTGACAGCATCCAAACTATTTATTTTGCTAGTTTAACATCGGCTCCGGGTTCGGTGGCTCAGGTGCGGGAATGTACCTCGGCTTTGATGCAGGTGGCGAAGAGGGAAAATATTACTTTATTTCTTGTTGGTCACGTTACTAAGGATGGAGGTTTGGCTGGGCCGAGGGTGTTGGAACATTTGGTAGATACTGTACTTTATTTTGAGGGCGATCGCTTTGCTTCTCACCGGCTTTTGCGATCGATGAAAAACCGTTTTGGCGCGACTCACGAAATCGGTGTTTTTGAAATGGTAGCAGAGGGTTTGCGAGAAGTAGACAATCCGTCGGAGTTATTTTTAGGTAATAAAGATGAATTTTCTCCCGGTACTTCTACGACGGTTGCTTGCGAAGGAACTCGACCGATTTTAGTAGAAATTCAAGCGTTAGTCAGTCCTGCGAGTTTTGGTTCGCCGCGCCGCTCTACTACGGGTGTTGATAATAGTAGATTGCAGCAAATTTTAGCTGTTTTGGAAAAAAGAGTGGGGATTCCTTTGTCTAAATTAGATACTATTGTAGCTTCGGTGGGCGGGTTGAAGGTGGAGGAACCGGCGTCGGATTTGGCAGTTGCGATCGCGGTTGTGGCCAGTTTTCGCGATCGGGTAATTGATGCGCGCACTGTTTTGCTGGGGGAAGTCGGTTTGGGAGGACAGGTGCGGCCGGTTTCTCAGTTGGAATTGCGGCTGAGGGAGGCGGCTAAGTTGGGGTTCAAAAGGGCGATCGTTCCGAAGAATCAACCGGTGCCAGATTTGGGGATGGAAATTATTCCGGTGGCGAGAGTAATCGATGCAATTATTGCCGCAATTCCGGCTACTCCGGCTCAGTTGCAGTCAGATGATATGGAGTTGCCGCCTGTGGATTTGGAGCAAGAGGATTTATCGAATTGAGTTATAGTGGTGATGTTGAAAAGTGACATTAAGGAGGCATAAATCATGTATCAAGTAGACATTGTTGAGGCAAAAGAAAAACTTCTTGAATTGATCGAAGCGGCGATGAGAGGTGAAGAAGTTGCCATTACTCAAGACAACCAGCCTGTTGTAAAATTGGTAGTAATTGCCAAACAAGCTAAACCCAATCGACAAGCAGGAAGTGCTAAAGGAATGGTTTGGATGTCCGATGATTTTGACGAACCGCTAGAAGAATTTAAGGAGTACATGGAATGAAGTTGTTGTTGGACACTCATGCCTTTATTTGGTATACGACAGACAGTTCGAGACTCACCACAACAGGGCGATCGCTAATTGACAACGGAGATAACGATATTCTCCTCAGTACAGCTAGCGTCTGGGAAATGGCGATTAAACATAGTATAGGCAGGCTAAATTTTAGTATGCCTTTTATGGAGTTTATTAAGCAGCAGATCGCACTTAATAGAATTGAGATACTGGAGATTAATCTCAACCACATTGAGGTTGTGGCTTCACTGCCTTTGCATCACCGCGATCCATTTGACAGGCTGATAATTGCCCAATCAATGGCAGAACAGATACCAGTTTTGAGCGTTGATGCTATTTTTGATGCTTATGCGATCGCGCGGCTGTGGTAAATTAAGCTATAAAAAGAAAGAGGCGAAGATGAAACAATTTAGAATAATCATTGAAAAACATCCCGACGGTTATGTAGCCTATCCCCTTGGCATCAAAGGTGCCGTAGTTGGTGAAGGTGACACCTATCAGGAAGCCTTAGCTGATGTCAAATCAGCTATTCGCTGCTATATCGAAGTATTTGGCAAAGAAACAATGGAAAACGAATCATTGGCTGCCGAGACTTTTTCCTGAAGACTGTAAGAGAGTTACGAGAGTTTTTATCTCAGCTTAAACCGGGAGTGTAGATGGGCGAGGGAATTATAAAACTCTATCACGGTACAGATATTGAGAGTGCATTGGATATTCTAAATAACGGGTTAAATGGCGATCGCTTGCTAGCTTTGCAAACTCAGCCTTTACAATTAGGTCAAGGTTGGTACGCTGGGTTAAATCCAGAAGTAGCCTGGTTCTTTGCTGCCCTATCACCTGGTTTAGAGGCGTTAGGCTGCACAGTTATTGAAATATCTTTGCCTGTGGTAGAATTAAACAATCTGTTGGATAGAGGAGAAGCTAAAATTGAGCCAATTGCCAATGTGATGTTTGCCACACAGCAAATCTGGTTTTCAATTAATGCCTTTAAATTTTTAAATGAAAAAGCTGACTTTCAACCTTACCAGGAAGCAGGATAATGAAAAAAAAATATACTTTTAACGATTTAACAATTCGTTCTACAAATCCCCCAACTACAAATAATAGCATTACGGCGCATACTCATACTGTGTTGTTCGGTCGTTCGCTTACAGTTGAAGAACAACAAGAATTTTTACAATTATTCAAAATTATTTGTGAAAATTTTGATTCATCAGAAGTTTTAGATGAGAAGCTTTTAGCTAATCTTCATGTGACATTCACTGCTCCCAACCAGGCACATTATACAGTAAATCAGCGCGTTTTTGTCGGCTCGTGGAAGGATGAACTATTTGCTAGATTAGCTGCATTTAGTCAGGAGGTGGCGATTATTGCTGAACATGATGGCAATCCGGTATTTAGCAAACTAGGAAAGTTCAAGCAACTGCAAGAGTGGGCGCACTCACAGATTTACAATACTGCCAAACCAGAAATTAGACCAGATATTGCAATTACAGTGTTGCAGTTAATTGATGAAGTTGAAAGGTTGCAAAACCAAGTTAAGCAAAACTCCGTCCTGAGTTAGAGAAAAAATACAAAAAATCTGGTATTCTATTTAATAATGTTTTAAAAAGAGTTAATTTTCCAATTTTTAGAGGCTAGTTTTCGCTGACACATGAAGAAATCAAAAAAACGAAAAAATCAGTGGTCAAATGAACTAAACGACATCATTCGAGGTGCATCGGGCGGCTTTTTGTTCGGGATTCCCCTGCTTTATACGATGGAGGTGTGGTGGATTGGTTCGTATACTAAATCAGCGGAAATGTCGATCGCCATTGCAACTACTTTTATCGTCGTTTTCTTGCTGACTCGCACTGAAGGTTTTCGCAAAACTAAGGACATCCGCTGGCTAGATGCTGCAATCGATACCGTAGAAGCGATCGCCATCGGCATTGTCTGCGCGGCTTTGATCCTGTTTTTGCTCAGGGAAATTACGCCGGAGACTCCACTGCAAGAAAGTCTGGGGAAAATCATCTTTGAAGGCCTGCCCTTTGCCTTGGGAGTTGCCCTGGCGAACGGTTTCTTGAGTGGCGATCGCTATCAAAGTTCAGACAGCGAAAACGAACCTGCCATTAATCCAACTGTAGCAGATATCGGCGCTACTTTAATCGGCGCGATGATAATTGCTTTCAATATCGCCCCAACTGACGAAATTCCCATGCTAGCGGCAGCGATTTCGCCGCCTTGGCAATTAGCAATTATCGCCGCTTCGCTGCTAATTTCATACGGTATTGTATTTGTAGCAGGCTTTACTTATCAAGCAAAACGGCAGCAACAGCAAGGAGTTTTTCAGCGTCCCCTCAGCGAAACTGTCATGGCGTATTTAGTGTCGCTGGCGGCTTCTGCATTTATGATGTTTTTCTTCCAAAAACTCAGTTTTGACGACCCGTGGTCGATTTGGTTGAGCTATACGTTAGTATTGGGATTGCCGGCGACAATTGGCGGCGCCGCAGGGAGGTTGGCGGTATGAGTGAAAGTAATAACGAACAGCAACAAAAAAGAGCTCCTGCGGAATGGGTGACATTTGCCATCGCCTGCTTGATCCTCTTTACCGTCACCGGGCTCGTACTCTACAACTGGGTGACTAAAAAGCAAGAACCTCCGGTTATTTCTGTCACTCGCAATGCACAAATTCGCGAAACTCAAGGGCAATTTTACGTACCGTTTACAGTAACTAACACGGGCGGCGAAACGGCAGAATCAGTGCAAATTATTGCCGAACTGCGCGTCAATGGTGAAATTGTAGAATCCGGCGATCAACAAATTGATTTTTTGTCAAGTGGCGAAACTCAAGAAGGAGCTTTTATTTTCAGCCGCGATCCGCGTCAAGGTGAGTTGATTGTGCGATCGAGCAGCTATAAACTACCTTAGTAGTGCTAAAGAAGTAATCATACATAGTAGTGATGTACAAAATAGCACATGGCACTGATGTGATTTTCTAGCGGTTAGGAAAAAGACCATATTTTTCCGGTAGTGCCCTAGAACTAATGATGCTATATTAGCAGTAGTTTTTGCTAATTTATCCCTGACAATCCCTCTTTGTCCTAACTGTTCTTCTTGCCTGACTGTCAAAAACGGCCGCATTCACAACGGTAAACAATGGTTGAAGTTGCTTAAGTGCGATCGGCAATTCATTGAACATCGGCATTCATAAGGTGATTGACTAGCAGACACGAGAACTAATTGATCGATTCTTGTTAGAACGTATTTCACTTGCCGGGATTGCTCGTGCGATCCAGATTTCTCAGCAATGGTTCCAACCCTACGTTAATGAGAAATATGCTGGGGTACCCCGAAGCGTGGATTGAAGCCGTAGGAGAAGCGAGTTATTTACCTGTCTCCTTTTTCTCTCGATTTAAATCCGATTAAAAGCAGAAGAGTCTAAGCTCAAAGAAGATATACGTTCGGTTGGTGCACGTAAGTAGTGACACTGAGAGTCAGCACTTGTGCACGGATTCGACTCGCTCGCTCTCAAAGCTATCAAAATTTGGTTAACTCATTGTAGTTACTGTACCTCATAGGGTTTAAAACCGCTGTAAACGAAGGTGGGCGGGGTGGGTTTTAAAAGGGGCAAATCTCGGCTAGCAATGATTACGAGCTAAACCCGCCGCTACAGACCATTTATATTTTTTTGCGCCTATCTACTTAGCTGCGGGATGTGGTATCATCAAAAATATAAAACTTAAATAAAAAGGAGCATATGTTTTACAAAAGTTCATTCTTTTAAGATAGTTAACGAAAAATACTTTTTTACTGTTTCAAGATTAATTAAAGAAACAAAAAAATATTTACCCTAACTGCCCCAATTATTGAATTTCGCACAGAATCAAATAAATACTGTTAATGTTAAGAGAGGTTTAATATTTATGAATATCAATGCCACTTACAAAATAATAGAAAAGATTAATGAGGGTTTAAATACAGTAGTTTATCGCGCAGAGAGGAGGGAAGATCAGACTGCTGTGATTATCAAAGCCCTTGTCGCAGACTATCCTACTCTCGAAGAGATTATGCAATTGAGACATGAATATGAAATCTCCCGACATCTCAATTTAGAAGGTATTGTCAAGCCCTATGGATTGGAAAATGATCGTCATGGTATAGCACTGATATTAGAAGATTCAAGAGGAGAAGCCCTCAAAAAATTTTTAAAGAGTCGCCAACTTAAACTAAAAGAATTTTTAAAAATTGCTATTCAGTTAGCGGATACTCTGGCTAAGTTGCATGAAAACAAAATTATTCATAAAGATATTAAGCCGACAAATATCATCATCACTCCTGCTACGCTAGAAGTGAAAATTACTGACTTTAGCATTGCCACGCGCTTGTCTAGAGAAACCCAAACACTCAGCCATCCCACTTTACTAGAAGGCACAATCGCCTATATATCGCCAGAGCAAACAGGGCGGATGAATCGCTCAATTGACTATCGCACCGACTTCTACTCTTTAGGTATCACATTCTATGAAATGCTGTGCGGTGAAGTGCCATTTAACGCTACAGACCCCATGGAATTAGTTCACTGCCACATCGCGAAACAGCCGATCCCGCTGTGGGAAATTCTCTCGGCAAAAGAGCAAAAGAGCAGACTAGAAATTACGAGCGATAATCCCACATCTAAAATTCAAAATGGTGAGATTGTCAAAGCAATCTGTGACATAGTTATGAAATTATTAGCCAAAACTGCTGAAGATAGATATCAAAGTGGTTATGGTCTCAAAGCGGATCTAGAACAATGTCTAAATCAATTAGAAGAAACTGGTCAAAATTGTAACTTCATTCCGGGTGAGCGTGATAAGTCCGGTCAATTTCTGATCCCACAAAAACTGTACGGACGAGAAGCACAAGTAGCCACGCTGATGGATGCTTTTGACAGAGCTAGCGCTGGAACATCCGAGATTATGCTAGTTTCCGGTTACTCAGGAATAGGTAAATCTTGCTTAGTTTATGAAATCCACAAACCCATTGTCGGAGCAAGGGGTTATTTTATCGCCGGCAAGTTTGACCAATTTAAACGTAATATTCCCTATGGAGCTTTAATTCAAGCTTTTGAAGAACTAATTCGGCAACTTTTAACAGAAAATCCTGAAAAAATTAACTTTTGGAAACAAAAAGTTTTAAATGATTTAGGTCAAAATACTAAAGTTATAATTGACGTTATTCCCGAATTGGAATTGGTCGTTGGTGAGCAACCTGAAGTTCCTAAATTAGGAGCAAGCGAATCACAAAACCGTTTCAATCTTGCCTTTAAACAATTCATTCATACTTTTACCCAAAAAGCACATCCGCTAGTTTTATTTTTAGATGATTTGCAGTGGGCAGATTCTGCTTCTTTGAAATTGGTTAATGTGCTGCTAACTGACCGAGATAGCCAATATTTATTAGTGATTGGAGCCTATCGAGATAACGAAGTCAGCCCAACTCATCCTTTAATGCAGACTTTAGGTAGTATTTCTTCAAGCGGAGCCATAATAAATAAGATCATCCTCCAACCGTTGACACTTAGTACAGTAAATCAATTAGTTGCTGACACCTTGGGTGACAACTGCTCATCAGCAGTCCCCCCTGTTACTTGTTTTTCCGAGCAAGACGGAGAAATTGAGCAAGAAAGTTTGCTTGCTAAAAACAATAACAATGAAATAGAAAAGTGCAAGTTATTGGCTGAGTTAGTTTACAATAAAACTCAAGGCAATCCCTTTTTTCTCACTCAACTGCTCACCTCCCTTTACGCAGAAAAACTGTTGACATTTGACTTCAGGATTGGCAAATGGCAGTGGGATATGGGGCAAATTCACAGTGTTGCGATAGCAGATTATAATGTCGTCGAACTCATAGCCAAAAATATTCAAAAGCTGCCTCCCGACACGCAGAAAATTTTAAAGTTAGCAGCTTGTATTGGCAACCGATTTAATTTAGACGTTTTGGCAATAGTAAGTGAAAAAACATTATCAGAAACGGCATCTGCTTTATGGGATGGGCTTCAGGCGAGTTTAATTTTACCCATCGGGGAAAGTGCCTACAAAATACCGTTACTGTGCAAGGGTAATCAGTCGTTGGTAATAGGCAATACTTCAGCAGCCCCCTCAGAAATTAATACTTACAAAGTATCCTATAAATTTTTGCATGACCGCGTACAGCAAGCGGCTTATTCTCTAATTCCTTCTGAGCAGCAAAAAGCTACCCACCTAAAAATTGGTCAACTACTCTTACAGAATACACATCAAGACGAACTAGAGGAAAATGTTTTTGATATTGTTAACCAGCTAAATGTGGGAGTAGAATTTATTACCGAGCAAGAAGAAAAATACAAGCTGGCTCAATTAAATTTAATAGCGGGTAAAAAAGCCAAAGCAGCATCAGCTTATGAAGCTGCGGTCATGCAATTAAGAGTAGGGTTAAAACTCTTACCAGAAAACAGTTGGCAGAGTAACTACGATCTGACCCTCGCACTCTATGTAGAAGCCGTAGAAGCGGAATATCTTAATACCAATTACGAAAGGTCAGCAATTCTTGCTGAAGTTGTTCTGCAACAAGCAACCACTCTGCTCGAAAAAGTGAAAGTATATGAGCTACAAATACAGTTTTATATGGCTCAAAATCAGATGCTCAAAGCCATTGATACAGGGCTGCAAGTGCTGGATATGCTGGGTGTTTCTTTGTCAAACGAAGCAGATGGCAGCGGTTTTGTGGTTGAGTTGCCTTCTCTCGCAGATTTAGACAATATCCCAGAGATGACAGACCCTTATAAAATAGCGGCTTTAAGGATACTGATGTCTCTTGTTTCTCCTGCTTACGCTGCCAAACCAGAGATTTTGCCACTGCTTGCAGTAACCCTGGTTAAAATCTGTGTTAAACATGGTCATTCAGCCTTAGCTGCTTTTGCCTATGTTTTTTATAGCATAATACTGTGTTCAGTAATCGGGGATATAGATGCTGGATATCATGCAGGCAACTTGGCTTTAAAGTTGTTGGATAAATTTAATGCCAACTCGCTTAGATGTAAAGTACACCAATTATTTAACGGTTTTGTAAGACATTGGAAAGAGCCTGCTAAAGAATCATTACTTCCCTTACTATCAGGGCTTCAAAGTGGACTGGAAACTGGAGATATAGAATATGCTGGTTATTGTGTTACTGTTTATTGCGCTAGCATATTTTTGACAGGGGAACGATTGGATATTGTAGATCAACAGCAAGGGCAATATCTTGAGTTGGCAATCAAACTAAAACAAGACTATTCTATCTACTACATCAAGATATTCCACCAAATGACATTAAATCTTCAAAATCAAGCTGAAGCTCAATGTCAGTTGGTTGGCGAGAGTTTTAATGAAACACCAATGTTGCAGATTTTTATTGAAACTAACAATAGAATTTTGCTGTTTATCACCTATCTTGCCAAAACGATTCTTTTTTATCTGTTTAAAGAACATAAAAATGCCGTTACCAACGCCAGTTTAGCAGCAGAACACGCAGTCAGTGTAATGGGGATGGTAGTTTCTGCTCCTCACAACTTTTATTATTCGCTGGCTCTGCTTGCTCAGTATTGCAAAGCTTCAAGCTTGGAGCAACAAGAATACCTGGTTATTGTTGATGAAAATCAGCAAAAACTGCAGCGCTGGGCTGAATCGGCTCCCTCAAACTTTAAACATAAGTACGAGCTTGTGGAGGCAGAAAAAGCCAGAATTCAAGGGCGAATTGTAGAAGCAATGGACTATTATGACCGAGCTATAACGGGAGCCAAAGAACAAGGGTACATTCAGGAAGAAGCACTAGCTTCAGAACTGGCAGCAGAGTTTTATTTCTCCCTCGGCAGAGACAAGTTTGCTCAAATCTATCTGACACAGGCTTACTACGGATATATTCGTTGGGGAACCCATGCCAAGGTTAAAGATTTGGAGTCTAGATATCCTTTGGTATTTTCCGAGATGCTGAAGCGAGAATCCATAGGCCTAGAGATTAATAGGACAACAACATCGACCACAGGAGGAAGTTCAGCGGTTTTGGATTTGTCCACTGTTAACAAAGCATCTCTTGCCTTGGCTGAAGAAATAGTTCTTGATAAGTTGCTAGATAAGTTACTTAAAATAGTGATGGAAAATGCTGGAGCTACAACTGCCTGTCTGATCTTAGAAAAAGATGGAAAGTTAGTGATAGAAGCTACAGGTGCTGTGGATAGGGATGTGGTTGTCTTGTGTTCAGAATCACCTGTTGAAAATAGTGAGAATCTCCCTATTTCCATAATTAATTATGTAGGCATAGCTAAAGAAAATGTGGTGTTAAATGATGCAGGAGAGTCACAAAGATTCATGAACGATCCTTACGTCATAAAAACAAAACCTAAGTCAATATTATCGATACCTCTTATTAATCAAGGTAAGCTAATTGGCATTCTTTATTTGGAAAATAATATCACTACTGGTGCCTTTACAATGGAGAGGCTGGAATTATTAAAAATACTTTCTTCACAGATAGCTATATCCCTTAAAAATGCGATGCTCTATGGGAGATTGGAAACCGCAACTCAACACTTGAAAATAGCTAATGAACAATTAGAGAATTACAATCAAACGCTAGAACAAAAAGTAGAAGATAGGACTCAGCAGCTAAAACAAAAAAATAGCCTCCTGAGAGAACAAGCAATTCAACTTGAACTTACCCTAAAAGAATTGCAAGCGACACAGACTCAGCTAATTCAAACTGAAAAAATGTCAAGCCTGGGGCAAATGGTTGCTGGTATCGCTCATGAAATCAACAACCCAATTAACTTTATCTACGGCAATCTTACCCCCGCTAGCGATTATTTTCATGACTTGCTGGGGTTGCTGAATCTCTATCAGGAGCAATTGCCTAATGCAACTCCTGAAATTCAGGATTTAGCAGAAAATATCGATCTGGAATTCTTAACTTCCGATTTTCCTAGACTGCTTGATTCGATGCAGGTAGGGGCAGAACGCATCCGCCAGATTGTCTTGTCGCTGCGGAATTTTTCGCGCTTGGATGAGGCAGTAATGAAACCAGTAGATATCCATGAAGGGATCGAGAGCACTCTGCTACTGTTGCAAAATCAGCTAAAAGCTAAGCCCGACCATCCTGGGATTGAAATTATTAAAGAGTATGGTGAGCTTCCTAAAATAGAATGTTACGCTGGCTTCCTGAACCAAGCATTTATGAATATACTGAGCAATGCAATTGATGCTATAGAGGAATCATTACTGACTTCTCCTATAGCATCAATCGCCAAGAAAAAATCACAAGTTCGTATTCGCACCAGTGTCATAAATAGTAACCAAGTAGAGATTCGGATTGCCGACAATGGAGCGGGGATGACTGAGGAAGTAAGTCAGAAGGTTTTTGACCCTTTCTTTACTACGAAACCTGTCGGCTCAGGCACTGGTTTGGGGTTGGCTATTAGCTACCAAATTGTAGTAGAAAAACATCATGGTAGGCTGACTTGTATTTCCGCGCCTGGACAGGGAGCAGAGTTTGTGATTGAGATTCCTCTCAACCAGGGAACTCAGCAAAAGTAATCGCTTGTACCATTCATAGTTTTTGCCTGAAAGCTTCGCGCTTACAACAAAATTCGCAGGCTTCACAATATAGATAAAATAGTGACAGGGATCACAAAAAAAATCGCTAAACTTAGTATAGTAAGCAAGTTAGGCGATCGCAGCAAAAGTCTACCGAGCTTAGCTTTATGGGTTGGTGCTAGGCGCTATCACCCCAATCTGACGGCCAATTTATTTAAATAATTTAAGCCTTTAGGCTATGGTTCGCTCTTAACTCCGCAACGCTTATGGGAACGGAGTCAAAAACTCAAAAAAACTCAGATTTTCCCTATCTAAGGAAGAACAAAATGCTAGGTAATTTCCAAGATACTTGCATTCACCAGCTATTTGAGTTCCAAGTAGATCGATCGCCTGATGCAATCGCCGTAATTTTTGAAGGAAAGCAGCTAACTTATCAACAGTTAAACTCCCAAGCTAACCAGTTGGCGCATTATCTGAAGACTTTGGGTGTGGGGCCAGAAGTATTGGTTGCAGCCTGTGTAGAACGATCGCTAGAGATGGTAGTAGGTCTATTAGGTATTCTCAAAGCTGGGGGAGCTTACGTACCACTAGATCCGCATTATCCCCCAAATAGACTGGCATTTATGTTGGAACACTCCCAAACGCCAGTTTTGCTTACACAACAGCATTTAGTCGAGTCTCTTCCCGAACACCAAGCGCGTGTCATCTGTTTAGATGGGAATTCAGAAATAGTCGATCGCTTCACCGACAAAAACCCAGACAGTGGGGTGACACCGGATAATTTAGCCTATGTGATTTATACCTCCGGCTCTACTGGTCAACCCAAGGGAGTAGCGATCGAGCATCGCGGTGCAGTCAACACCCTCATCGACATCAACGACCGTTTTGAAGTGGGAAGTGGCGATCGCGTCTTAGCTCTATCTTCCCTGAGCTTTGACCTATCCGTATATGACATTTTCGGTCTGCTGGCTGCGGGAGGAACCGTTGTCATCCCTCAAGTATCAGCAACACCAGATCCCGCTCACTGGGTGGATTTGATTGCCCAAGCACAAGTCACAATTTGGAACTCCGCACCAGCCTTAATGCAGATGCTTGTGGATTATGCAACGGCTCATAGCAACACTCTGTCATCATCGCTGCGATTAGTCCTTCTCAGCGGCGATTGGATACCTTTGACTTTGCCAGATCAAATCAAAGCTTTAATTTCTAGGTCGGTGTCCGAAAGTTTAGACTTAGATATTGAACCTCAATGGAGTAGGACGGGCAAGATGCCCATCCCACAAGAAAAATCAGCCTCTTGTGGGGTGGGCTTCCCGCCTGCCCCGTGCAGGAGTGCAATATCTCAGCCAGACCAACCCTCAACCCCGGCTATTATCGGCTTAGGAGGTGCAACCGAGGCTTCTATCTGGTCGATTTTATATCCCATCGAAACCGTTGACCCCGCCTGGAAAAGCATCCCTTACGGGAAGTCAATGACTAACCAGAAATTCTACGTCCTCAACCAAGCAATGGAGCCTTGTAATGAGGGAGAAGTCGGGGAACTCTACATCGGTGGAATTGGTTTGGCTAGATGCTATTGGCGAGATGAAGAAAAGACTAGCAAGCGCTTCATCACTCATCCCCATACAAGCGATACTGCTGACGCAACGCTACGCGAACGCCTTTACTGTACAGGCGATCTTGGTCGCTATCTCCCGGATGGTAACATCGAATTTCAAGGTCGCATCGACCACCAAGCGAAAATTCGCGGCTTCCGCATCGAACTAGGCGAGATCGAAGCAGTGCTGGGACAACACCCCGACGTGCAGGTAGGCGTAGTAGCAGCACAAGAAGATGTCCCCGGACAGAAACGCTTGATCGCTTATATTGTTTCCAAAGTCACCGCAGAACGCACACCCTTTAAAAGCCAGTGTTTAGCAGAAATTGAGGGCGATCGCTCAGTTAAGCTACAAACAGAAGACATCTCCATCGGCGGCATCGGCGTGATTGGGGTGACAGATAATTGGCCACAAGGTAAACGCCTGCAACTGCGCGTTGTACTACCGGGAGATACCGAAGAGCAATGTTTTGAGGGAACTGTCGCTTGGTGTCAGGGAAATCAGGCGGGGATTGAGTTATCTCTCACACCCAGTGAAGAAGCGGTGATTCAGCAGAGTATCGACTACCTCTTAGAAACTCAAGGCTTCTTAAAATTTTTGCAACGTACCGCCGCTGGCAAATTGCGTAACTTCCTGAAAGAGAAGTTGCCGGACTATATGGTGCCCTCCAGCTTTGTGTTCCTGAACACCTTGCCGCTAACGCCCAACGGTAAAATAGACCGTCAGAAGCTACTAGCACCTGCGGTTAAAACTCCCGAACTAAGACAAGATTATGTAGCACCTCAAACTCCCCTCGAAGAGGTAGTAGCAGGAATTTGGGCTGAAGTTCTGGGACTAGAACGAGTCGGTATTCGCGATAACTTCTTAGAATTGGGAGGTCACTCTCTGTTAGTCACGCAGATTGCAACTCGAATACGAGACACCTTCCAGGTGGAATTACCTTTGCGTACCTTATTTGAGTCTGCCACGGTCGCCGATCTTGCTCATAATCTGGAAATCGCCAGCCACAAAGCTCCCATATCACAGGCTCCACCGATTCTACCAATTTCGCGCGATCGGGACTTGCCTCTATCCTTCGGTCAGCAACAACTCTGGTTCCTATGTCAACTGGCTCCTGATATACCTTTTTATAACGAACCGATTACTATTCGTCTCCCTGGTTCCGTCAACATTACTGCCCTAGAGCGCAGCATCAACGAAATTATCAAGCGTCACGAAATTTTGCGAACTACCTTTGCTGTGGTAGATGGGCAACCAGTGATGATGATTCAAGATACCTTTAATGTCACCTTACCAGTGGTGAATCTTGAGGAATTACCAGAGATAGAACGGGAGACTGAAGCCTTGCGACTGGCAACTTTGGAAGCGAAACAGCCTTTTGACCTGACCGAAGGGCCGCTACTGCGGGGTACTCTCATGCAGTTGGGGGAGGCAGATTACAGGTTGTTCCTGACCATACACCACATCGCGATCGATGGTGTTTCGCTGTATGGCTTGTTTATGAAGGAATTGGCGACACTTTACAGCGCCTTTGCTTTAGGTTTGCGATCGCCCCTCCCAGAATTATCCATTCAGTTTGCAGACTTTGCCTACTGGCAACGGCAATGGCTACAGGGAGAAGTGCTGGAAAACCAACTGAGATACTGGAAGCAGCAACTAGCGGATTTGCCAACGCTGCAACTGCCAACTGATCGCATGCGATCGCCAATGCAAACCTTTCGGGGTGCAAGGCAATGTTTAGCGCTACCTCAAACTCTGAGTGTGGCGATCGCGAAATTGAGCCATCACGAAGGCGTTACCCTCTACATGACACTGCTGGCAGCCTTCAAAACCTTACTCTATCGCTACACCGGGCAGACCGACATTGTTGTAGGCACTGTCACCGCAGGACGCAACCAGCCAGGGATTCAGCAACTAATCGCTTGCTTTGTCAACACTGTGGTGCTGCGTACCGATCTCAAGGACAACCCTACTTTCCGGCAGTTGATTGACAGAGTGCGGGAAGTTACCTTGGGAGCATTTGCTTACCAAGATTTGCCTTTTGAGAAATTGGTAGAAGCACTGCAACCGGAGCGGAATTTGGGTCAAAACCCGCTGTTTCAGGTTGCTTTCGTTCTGCAACCCCCCATGTCAGGCGTTGATTCAATGCTGAATTGGAGTCAGTTAGATATTGATACCGAAACGGCAAAGTTTGATTTAACCCTGGAATTACAGGAGACATCAGAGGGCATAGTCGGTCGTTTTGAGTACAGCACAGATTTATTTAATGCTGACACGATCGATCGGATGGTTGGGCATTTTCAGACTTTACTAGAAGCGATCGTCGCTAACCCAGAGCAGAAAATTGCAGAGCTGCCTATTTTAACTGAGTTTGAACGGCAGCAGTTAGTGGCGTGGAATGATACCGCAACCGATTACCCTAAAGATGCTTGCATACACCAGTTGTTTGAAGAGCAGGTAGAGCGATCGCCCGATGTGATCGCATTAGTCTTTGAAGATGAGCAACTTACTTATAAAGAACTGAACCAACGAGCTAATAAGCTAGCGCATCATCTCCGCAATTTGGGTGTCACCGCTGAAGTAATGGTGGGGATTTGTGTAGAGCGATCGCTAGAAATGGTAGTGGGACTGTTGGGCATTCTCAAAGCTGGCGGGGCTTATGTGCCACTAGATCCAGCATATCCCCCTGAGCGTTTGACCTTCATGTTAGAAGATGCCCAAGTACCAGTGCTGCTGACTCAGGCGCGGTTAGTTGAATCTCTTCCCAAATATCAAGGGCGTATTGTTTGCCTAGACACAGAGTGGGAAATTATTGAGCGACAGAGTGAGGAAAACCCTGGATATAGCTTAACGCCTGAGAACCTGGCCTATGTGATTTACACTTCGGGGTCTACAGGCAGACCCAAGGGAGTAGCGATCGAGCATCGCAATGCAGTTGCTTTGTTGGATTGGGCAAGAGAAGTCTTTACTCGAGAGGATCTCGCTGGAGTTTTGGCCTCAACCTCCATTTGCTTCGATCTGTCAGTCTTCGAGTTGTTTGTTACCCTTAGCTGGGGTGGCAAAGTCATTCTGGCAGAGAACGCATTGCATTTACCCACATTACCCGCCGCCCTTGATGTCACCCTGATCAATACGGTTCCTTCTGCGATCGTAGAGTTACTGAGAATGGACGGCATACCTTCTTCTGTACGCACCATTAACCTGGCTGGTGAACCCCTTCAGAATAAACTTGTACAGCAACTTTATCAGTGCAATACAATCCAACAGGTCTTCAACCTCTATGGCCCATCTGAAGACACCACCTATTCCACCTATGCTTTAGTGAAAAAAGGAGTTAGCGAGTCACCGTCCATCGGTCGGCCCATTGCTAACTCACAGGTCTATCTTCTGAATACTCAACTGCAACCTGTTCCGATCGGTGTTCCGGGAGAACTTTACATTGGCGGTGCTGGTTTAGCGCGGGGCTATCTCAACCGGCCAGAACTAACTAGCGATCGCTTTATCCCCAACCCCTTTAGCAACAAACTGGGTTCTCGCCTCTACAAAACTGGCGACTTAGCTCGTTACCTACCCGACGGCAATATCGAATTTCTAGGCCGCATCGATCACCAAGTGAAAATTCGCGGCTTCCGCATCGAATTAGGAGAAATTGAGGCGGTATTAAGCCAACACCCAGATGTGCAGGAGTCCCTAGTGCTCAACCGCGAGGATGTCTCCGGCAACCAGCGCTTAGTAGCTTATATTCTTTCCAACCTCAGACCAGAACGGGTTCCTTATCAAAGCGAGTGTCTGGCAGAATTTAATGGAACTTCTGCGTTGAAACTTCGCACAGAAGACATTTCCATCGGTGGTGTCTGCATAGTAGGCGTAGCAGATAATTATCAGCCCGGTAAACCTGTCCGTCTGTACCTGCGTCTACCTGGTTGCAGTGAGGATCAATGGTTAGAGGGTCGGATCGTTTGGCGACAAGGGCAACAATCTGGGATTCAGTTTGCTCTCACTCGGAGTGAGCAAGCTCTAGTTCAAAAAAGTATAGATTACCTACTCGAAGCTCAGGGTTTCTTGAAAGTTTTGCAACGCACAGCAGTCGGCAGTCTACGCAACTTTCTGAAGCAAAAGTTACCCGACTATATGGTACCTTCCAGCTTTGTATTTTTGAATCATTTGCCGCTCACACCCAATGGTAAAATAGACCGTAAGGCGCTGCCAGCTCCCGATGTTATTAACCCACAGTTGGAAACAAATTATGTTGCCCCTCAAACTGATATCGAACAAGCTATCGCTACAGTTTGGCAACAGGTATTACACTTAGAAAAAGTAGGTGTAGATGATAATTTCTTCGACTTAGGCGGTCATTCATTACTGATGGCTCAGGCTCATAGTCAACTGCGCGAAGCGGTGGATAGAGAAGTTTCAATGCTTGAAATGTTTAAATATCCAACCATCAGCTCTTTGGCAAAATATTTAAGTGAGTCGCCAGAGGAAAAATCCTCTTTTGGGCAAAGTCGAGATCGCATCAAAAAACAAAAAGACGCAATCACTCGCCAAAAGCAAAAACAGCGCTTGCAAGGAAAGAATAAAAATGGATAACTCTGAAACCCCCGACTCTATAGAAGGTATTGCTATCATCGGCATGGCAGGTCGCTTTCCCGGCGCAAAAAATGTTGATGATTTTTGGCAAAACCTCCGCGATGGTGTGGAATCTATTTCTTTCTTTACTGAAGAAGAACTAAAATCTTCAGGCATTGATGAGTCAGTGGTGCGTGACCCACGCTATGTAAAAGCAAGAGCCGTACTAGAAGATATTGAGTTGTTTGATGCTTCATTCTTTGGGTTTAATCCTAGAGAAGCTGAAATCACAGATCCACAACACCGCTTTTTCTTGGAGTCGGCTTGGGAGGCTCTAGAAAATGCTGGCTACAATTCTGAAACTTACGAAGGTTCGATTGGAGTTTACGCAGGTGCAGGGAGTTTCAATACTTATTTTTTGAATAACCTTTATCCTAATCATCAGCTTAGAGAATCAGTTGGAGATTTCCAACTTGCGATCGCCAATGAGAAAGATTTCCTGTCAACTCGCGTTTCTTATAAATTAAACTTGAAGGGGCCGAGTGTTACTGTCCAAACAGCCTGTTCTACTTCCTTGGTTTCTATCTGTATGGCTTGCCAAAACTTGCTAAATTACCAATGCGATATGGCTTTAGCTGGTGGCGTTTCTATAGGCGTTAATCAAAAGACAGGATATTTTTATAAAGAGGGAATGATTCTTTCTCCAGACGGACACTGTAGAGCTTTTGATGCTAAGGCACAGGGAACTGTTAGCGGTAGCGGTGTGGGAATAGTGGTTTTGAAAAGATTAGAGGAGGCGATCGCAGACGGAGACTATATTCATGCGGTAATCAAAGGTTGTGCTATTAATAATGATGGTGCTTTCAAAATTGGCTACACAGCTCCCAGTATAGATGGTCAGGCGCAGGCGATCGCAGATGCTCTGGCGATCGCAGAAATTCCCCCTGAAACTGTCACCTATATAGAAGCTCACGGAACCGGAACACCCCTCGGCGATCCGATTGAAATCGCCGCGCTGACGCAAGCTTTCTCACTTGAAACTCAGAAAAAAGGCTTTTGTGCGATCGGTTCAGCCAAAACCAATATCGGACATTTAGATACTGCTGCTGGTGTCACTGGCTTAATCAAAACTGTCCAGGCTCTTAAACACCAATTAATACCACCTAGCCTGCATTTTGAACAAGCTAATCCCAAGATTGATTTTGCCAATAGTCCCTTTTATGTTAACACACAACTTTCCGAATGGAAAGCAGGTAAAACACCCCGTCGTGCTGGAGTCAGTTCCTTTGGCATTGGTGGAACTAATGCTCATGTGGTGCTAGAAGAAGCACCTAGTGTAGAAGAATCTGGAGAATCCCGACCATCACAACTGTTGGTTTTATCTGCGAAAACTAGCTCTGCACTTGATAGTGCAACTGCAAATTTGAGCAACCATTTAAAGCAGCATCCAGATGAAAATCTTGCTGATGTTGCTTATACGCTTCAAGTTGGTAGAAGAGCTTTTAGCCATAGACGCATAGTAGTTTGTAATGACATTGAAGAGGGTATTACTGCCCTTGATACTCTCGATCCCAAACGAGTTTTTACCAACTTACAAGAGTCCAAAAATCGACCTGTCGTATTTATATTTTCAGGACAGGGTTCGCAGTACATCAATATGAGCTTGGAACTCTACCAAGTTGAACCAACATTTCGCGAGCAGATCGATATCTGTTCAGAGATTCTTAAACCTCACTTGGGAATTGACCTGCGCCACGTACTTTATCCCAGCGAATCAGAAGCGGCGACAAACCAATTAAAGCAGACTGCGATTACACAGCCAACACTGTTTGCGATCGAATATGCTTTAGCTAAATTGTGGATGTCTTGGGGAGTGCAGCCCAAAGCGATGATTGGTCATAGCATTGGTGAATATGTAGCAGCTTGTTTGGCTGGTGTTTTCTCCTTGGAAGATGCCTTATCCTTGGTAGCTGCACGAGGTAAATTGATGCAACAACTGCCCACTGGTTCGATGCTGGCAGTACCACTTCCAGAACAGCAAGTGCAAGCATTTTTGGGCAATAAAATCGATTTAGCTGTGATTAACGGAGCATCTATGAGCGTGGTTTCAGGTGCTACTGATGCCATAGATGAATTGCAACAAAAGCTAGTTGAAAAAGGTGTAGAGTGTCGCCGATTGCATACTTCTCATGCCTTTCATTCACAGATGATGGAGCCAATTTTAGAACCCTTCACTGAACAGGTGAAAAAAATTAATCTGAAATCGCCTAAAATTCCATATTTGTCGAACGTTACTGGTAATTGGATTACAGCGACGGAGGCGACAAGTCCGAGTTATTATGCTCAACATCTGCGGCAAACAGTAAGGTTTGCAGATGGCTTACAACAGTTATTAAAAGACCCCAATCAAATATTACTAGAAGTGGGGGCTGGACGGACTTTGAACACGCTAGCAAAACAGCATCCAAATAAAGCCTCTGGACAGATTGTGCTTTCTTCATTACGCCATCCACAAGACCAAAATTCAGATGTAGCTTTCTTGCTTACTACATTGGGTCAACTCTGGTTAGGAGGAGTACAAATAGATTGGTCTAAATTTTATGCTGATGAGCAGCGTTATCGTATCCCATTGCCCAGCTATTCATTTGAGCGCCAACGTTACTGGATTGAAGCACCAGGAATCGAGCAACCGATTAAAATTGCATCTTTACCAGATGAAAATCAACAAGTAGATTCAACACCTCTCCATTCTCGACCAAATTTACACAATACCTATATTGCTCCTAGAGATGAGATTGAGCAAACTATTGCTAGTATCTGGCAAGAATTTCTCGGTCTCGAGCAAGTAGGAATTCATGATGATTTTTTTGATTTAGGCGGAGACTCATTATTAGCAGTTCAACTAATAACCAAATTGAACGAAACATTGCAAAAATCATTATCTCCTCATAGCCTATTGCAATCATCTACTATTGCAGCTTTGGCTGAATTAATTAAAGACAATTCCGGCTTATCTGAGAGTGATAACCAGCAAACCCAGCAAGCTTCTGAGTCCTTGTTAGTGGAGATTCAGCGCGGTACTTTTAAACAACCTTTGTTCTTAGTTCATCCGGTAGGCGGTCACGTTTACATTTATCGGGATTTAGCACGTTATCTAGGTTCAGATCAGCCTGTTTTCGGAATACAGGCGCACGTCTCGGATGTAGAAACAGAGTCTTTTACTAAAGTTGAGGAAATGGCTGCCCGCTATATCGAAGCAGTGCGCGTTCAACAACCTAAAGGCCCCTATTTTTTGGGTGGTTCTTCCTTTGGAGGCACTGTTGCCTTTGAGATGGCGCAGCAACTCAAGGCGCTAGGGGAAGAGATAGCATTGCTAACTTTAATAGATACTCCTGGTCCTGGTCAAATGCCTATTTTGGCGACAGAAGATGATACGGCAATTCTGGTTTATTTGCTGGGTGTTGGTTTCAATCTTTCTCTTTCTTTTGATGTCCTTCAAAAACTCGATCGCGATGAGCAACTTGTCTATTTTTTGGAGCAGGTAAAGATTGCTAATAGAGTGGTTCCTCCAGATTTTGGATTGCCTCAGATTCGCCAGTTTCTTGATCTATTTAAAGCTCATGCTCAGGCGATGAAGAATTATATACCACAAACTTATCCGGGTCGAATTATCTTTTTTCGTGCTAACGAACAAAATGAAGTTAATCCTAAAAATCCTGAATTGCCTTGGATTGAGGTTGCTACGGTCGGGGTAGAGGTTCGAGAAGTACCGGGAAATCATATTACTATGAATTACCCTCCTCATGTTCAAGTTATGGCTGAACAACTTAGAATATATCTTGATTAGGTACGTTGTTGGGCTTTAGCCCTCTTAAAGAGCGCACAAGCGCAACTAAATACCTAGAAATTAGAAACTTTTAGTCAAAGGAGAACTCATGGCTTTATATTCAGAAACTGCCCAAGCTGAAGGCGAAAACACATCGTCGTTGCTACTAGAAATGATGTATGGCTTTCAAATATCTCAGGCTCTTTTTGTAGCAGCTAAACTAGAAATTGCAGATATTTTGAGTGACGGTTCCAAGACGGCTGATGAACTTGCGAAAGCTGCTGGTGTAAATTCTCAGGGTATTTATCACCTGATGCGTATGCTAGTAAGTGTTGGCGTGTTTTCTCTGGAAGATAATGACAAGTTTTGCTTGAATTCTATGGGAAAACATCTCCTGACTGGTACTTCTGATTCTTTACGAGGTACGGTGCTGGCAATGGGTGATGAACTCTATCAGGGATGGGGTAATTTACTATACGGTGTCAAGACGGGAGAAACTGCTTTTGAACATACTTTTAAGACTAATTTTTATAGCTATTTGAAGCAGAATTCTGATGCGGCAGTAAATTTCAATGAGTGGATGAAGGAGACAACAAGGGAGTGGCTGCTTCCGGTGCTTGAAGCTTATGATTTTTCAGAAGTTAAGACTCTTGTGGATGTTGGAGGGGGTATTGGAACCCTAACGGCTGTTATTCTGAATGCCAATCCCAAGATGCAAGCTATTTTGTTCGATCGCGAAGATGTTGTTGTTGATGCGAATCAGGTTTTGAAAGTGGCTGGAGTTGCAGATAGGTGTCAAATAGTTGGAGGTAGCTTTTTTGATGCAGTTCCCCCTAGTGGCAATCTTTACTTACTATCTCGCGTTCTCCTCAATTGGGACGATGGTCATGCTATTAAAATTCTTAAAAATTGCTATCAAGCTATGACAGCTAAAGATCGGCTGATAATTGTTGATTTTATGTTGCCTGAAGGCAAAATGTCGCCATTTATTGGCATGGGTAGCCTAACTTTGTTCATTCTGGGGGGTACTTTCATGCGAACAAAGGATGAATTTTATAATTTACTTTCCTCCGCAGGATTTAAAGTGACTAATATGATAGAAACAAAAGGGCCAGTAAGTGCGATCGAGGCGAAACCTGCTTGACATTACCAGGTCTAAAAACACCAGAATTATTCGGGAGTAGGATTCCTATTGCCCAATTAATCTCCATTCTCTTATAGCAATTCTGAAAAGTTCTGCAACAATAACAAAAGTAGGTTGGGTGGAACGAAATGCAACCCAACCTCATGAATGTAGGAATATTTTTCATAATTGCTATTATCGGGACTTGAACAAATTTTAAGTCCAAACAGAGCATCGAACTTGCTATATGTCAGGCAAATACGTCACCATTCTGTTGTAGCCAAGCGAAAAAACGATCGGACTTGGACTGTGCGATCGCGTTGCTAGCGATTTCAATCGCTTTGGAATTGCGATCGAGCTAACGCTTCACCAGATTGTGTTCCCACTTCCAAACACAGCTCGAAATCAAATTCGTGCAGATATGAGCCGTAATTGGCACTAACAAATTCCCAGTAGCTAAAACGCTGTAACCCAACAGCAATCCGACAGCCGTTGCCCAAACAGCATAAGGCCACTGATCCATGGCTCCCAAGTGCAGAATGCCGAAACAAAAACTCGATAAAACTAAACCGGTAACATTCAATCCCAAAGCAGACAGCATCACGCCTCGAAATAACAATTCTTCGCTCAGTCCCGGTAGCAGTCCCAGCCAAATTAAATCCGGCCAAAATAGGGGTTTGAGCACTACTTCTAAGTAAACGTCAGCACTCCGGCGATAACCGGGCCAAAGGCGATAAACGATCGCACTTCCGCCTGTAATTGCCAGTCCGATCGCACATCCTTTGAGTAAGTCGATTCCTATCAATTTGACTGGCAAAAGCGATACAGATCCAAATAGCAACCACAATTTAGCTACCGCCAGCAACATAATTGCTGTCACGCCCATTGCTACTAAAACTTGGGTGCGCGTCAAGGGTTCAATTTCAGGGTTTTCGGGAATTTTTTCTGCCACTTAATCACTTTTAGATTTGAGGTTTGAGATTTTAGATTTGTTTAGTTTAGTTAGACAAACAACGCAGGGAGGAGATGTCTGCACCCAAGGAAGTTGGAGTGATGCCGGCCCGCAAAGCGACCAAAACTCCGATCGCCTCTAAATATGAGTTTACCTGCAAAGCTTTGATTCCGAGCTTTTCTGGAGTCGCCTGCATCTGGGTTTTGTTGTCGCCCACAGCGATGATTTGTACGGACGATCGCCCACTCAAACTCAGAATAGCACTGCCGCCGCAGGCTGTGGCGGGTATCACCACCGCATCGACTTGATCTGCCCACAAATCCTGGGACTCGAAATCTCGCCTGTTTGCATAGAATTTCTCTCTTGTGGGGTGGGCATCTTGCCCGCCCAATACCTGCGTGCGGGCATCTTGCCCGCCCAATACCTGCGACAGGCAAGATGCCTGTCCCACAGTAGGAGTGACAAATTGGGGAGCTTTGCTGAGGCCGGCAAGCACGCAAGGTAAAAAAGTATACCCGATTTCTTCAGCAGCCGATCGCGGGGACAGGTGCGGATCGAGGGGAAGCGCAGACAGCGCCGGGGCGTGGGCGCAGGGAATTTTAAAAGTTCTGACGATCAGGTGGCTAATCACAGCTTCCGCGCCGGCGAGGGGGTCAACTCCTTTGCCGCGGCGGTAGTTTTCGAGGGCGATGCTACCTTCATCGTCGGGAAATCTCGCCACAACGGCGATCGCCTCGACTTTTGCTTGTTTGATCAATTTTTCGGCGGCGCGTAGTAAACTGTCGGGATTGCCGATCGTCCCCCAGGATGCCCCAGATTCTGAAATACGCAATTCTACTTCCAGCGGGCGATCGGTCAAAATACAATCAGTGATGTTCAAACCTAATGTGGCCCTAGCAGCGTCAACGGCTTGCAAGTGGCGCAACTGCAACTCCGGTTCGATCGCACAATCCATGATTAAGCCGATGCGATTTTGATGTACTGGTTGCAAACCCCAGCATCCTGCGGCAAATTTATCAAGGGCGTAACCTTCCACGTAGAGAGCGTTAGGTATTGGCCAATAAAGTTGAGCACCGTTGAGGACGTTGGGGTGAGTAATCAGCGTATCGGAAATTTGGGCGATCGCCCTAGCAACGGGCAGCGCATCTCCTGCGAACCCACCAATCGATGCTCCAACGCCTGTGGGGACTATCAAAACCACTGTCAAAGGGCGGGGGTTCACGATGTTGCGGGGGATGCTTCCACGAGCACGTAGCCTTCTACCACAGCCTTTTGCCGATCGACATCCACATCTGTGACAGCCCAGCGCAGAGGTTCGCCGTGCTTTTGCAGTTCAATTTCAATGGCTGAGTGCAATTCTTCGGCGGTGTCGCGGAGGTCAACTTCTGCGGAAATGAAATGGGTGGTCATCTTGTGATCCATAGTGGTGTTACCGCGATCGATACTTCGGTACTTAAGTAAATTTTAGCTTAGTCCTAGGATTTACCGAACTGCCGAGCGTAAACAATATCTTCTTTTTCTGTTTCTATCTTCAAGTTCGATCGGGGAAAAGAAACGCACAGTAACACATAACCTTCGGCCTGAAGTTCGGGACTAACGCCCATGCAATCAACTTGCTTAAGTTTACCCTCAATAACTTTAGCAGCGCAAGTAGTACAAACCCCCGAATTGCAAGAGTTCGGCAAATCAATCCCAGCGGCGAGCGCAGTTTGCAAAATTGGTTGATCTTCCGGCACTTCTACGGTATAGGTGCTGCCTTGGTGAAGTAATTCAACTGTGTAAGTTTTAGACATATTTCGATTACTGGTTTGAATTCCCAATGGGAATTTACGGTAAATTTGCAAACAAAGCAATAGATATCTTACCGCTGTCGGTGATTTTGTGCAAATTCACAAAATTTATACTCCTGGACACATGGGGTTCAGAAACCGGGTTTTTTACGAAAATTCTTGATTGCAGCCCTTAAATTCGGTAAAAACCCGGTTTCTTTGGTCGAAGTGCGATCGTGAACTGATTTATTAACTTTATCCTGCAAAAACTCGCCATCTTGTCAAGCATCTTGCTACCAAATATTAGAATCTTTTAATAACTAATTTTCCCTTTCAACCCAACAACTCATCAACAGCAACACTAAAACCCGCCAGCACCAACTGAGTGCTGATTGTAGACCCCAAATTAAAAGTCAACTTTTGAGTTTGAGTCATAATCATAATCCAGCGACTCTCGGGAAAAACAATCCAAACTTCCAAACAACCAGAATCTAAATACTCTTGTGCCTTCAAAAAAACATCTTCCGCAATATCAGTAGGAGAAACAATTTCAGCAATTAACAGCGGACTTTGAGGAAAAGTAGCAACATCGCCATATTCAGCAACAAGTTCAGCAGTCAAATAAGCAACATCAGGGCGACGCACTCGCCTGTCAGTACGACAAGGAACTTCCGTATAAACTTCGCCACCTTGTCCGCTAGATATCTTGTAACTTCTCCAAGAAAAATCTAGTCTAGATTGGATGCGACTGTGTTTTACTGTCATGCCATTTTTCTCCGCGATTTGCCCGTCCACCCATTCCATATCGTCGGTGGGACTGGCTATAAAGTCTTCTAGAGAAACATTGTCTGATAAAACGGCTACCATTACCATAGTTATTTACTCCTTTTTGCAGAATTCACTCATATTGTAGCAATCAATTGGTAATGGGTAATGGGGAATTGGGAATTGGGAATTGGGAATGAGTTGATTGGAACTGAGATATTGCACCATTTTCAGCAACAGGCAAGATGCCTGTTCCACAAGAAAATCAATATCTTTGTGGAACAGGCATCTTGCCTGTTCATAAAAGGCTTCTTGAGAATGGTGCAATATCCCAGTTGGAGTAAAAAAAATAACCCATACCCAATGCCCTATGCCCCATGCCCAATTTACTCAATATTAATTTGATTGGGAGGCTTAGGTTGATTCGGTTTGTCATCGTTCAAAGTTTTACGCCCAGAACTAGCATAATCCTTGTACAAATCTACAAACATCTTTGTCAACTGCTGCAAAGAAATTTGTTCCCCATTAATTTGAGCTTTCATATAAGTTTTAAGCACTTCAATGTAAGCCAAACCGAGGGCAAGGGTGAGAGTTGCCGCCGTTGCACCGGAGATTGCACCGCCGACAATAGTACCAGCACCGGGAATCATTTTAATCAAATTAGTCACAATACTTCTACCCACAGCAGTAACCCCGCCAGCCCCGCTAATCGCAGACAGCATCGCCGAAACAAACCCCTTATCAAAGGGCATTCCAAAAATCACAGTAATATTAGCAATCATTGCCGTTTGCATCGCCATCAAAATCGGCGCATCAGCAAACGGTACAGGAGTCGCGCCAACAATCGCAGAACCGGCAACATAACCAGTTACATACTTAAATGCCATGTCAGATTTCAGCGAAACATTGGCAATTTGTTCTTTCACAAAAGCTTTTTTAGCGACTTCCGGCAGCAGTTGAAAAGTTGCATCCACCAACTTGTCTAAACCGTGAGATTTTACTGTATAATCCTCATCTATTTCTTCCGGTTCAGCCATGACTGGAATGATTTGACTGACTGGCAAATTAATGTGTTCCAGTTGCTTGAAAAACTCGCTGGGCTTTTTCGATGTAGTTTGAGTGAGCACTAAAATCACTGGTACATCTTTGACTTCCATTTCTTTCAGCCAGTTTTCCTCGACTGATTCTATTCTATTGGCGCTGTGATTGATGCAGTACCAGATGACGTGAATGTGTTCTTTGGGGTGCAGGAGTCTTTGGTCTTCAATTAGTTTAGCAACGTTTAATTGAATAAGTTTAATTTGTTCGGCGTTGAGTTCGAGTCCGGGAGTGTCGTAAACTGCGATCGGGCAATTCGGTTTGGTATATTGGCGGATGCCTTGAGTTATGGGGCGGCCGACTCCGGTTTCTGCTAAGCGTTGGCGAAAAACGGAATTTATTAGGGTACTTTTGCCAACACCGGTTTTGCCGATGACTAAAACATTGCATTGTCCCACTTGGTTTTCTGCGTCTTTGAAGGCGTAGTAACTTCTATTTAAAAGCTCGTCTAAGGAAAAGTCGTCTGACATGGCGGTTTGCTCCGATAATGGTGGGATATTAATTAAATACTACCGAATAGAATTCCGATGCTATACAAACGAAGTCCGCGAAGGCGGACTGTGGGAGTCTTAAGAATATTGTAAGTAGGTAGGCGGGAAAAAACATATCTATGTAACAAAACATTAAGTTACCTAATTGGAGTTAAACTTAAGAC
>NZ_JAUBRH010000044.1:0-57016 GCF_036701775.1 Microcoleus sp. N9_A2
TTGTTGACTGCTGCCTAATTTTATTTTTTGATTTTGGGGGTGGTTTTTCGTCTTCTTTATACCCCCTGAACGCTTACGAATTCTCTTTCATTAGACTTAGCTGGTTTCTTACCAATCAATTCATTTAAAGTTGGAAAATCGAGAAAATCTTTTATTTCGTTACTATTTAGACTAGATATACGTTCTAACATTTTATCGGCATCATTTTTAATTTGATTCCATGTTTGATTTTGTTTTTCTGAGCTATGATCCGAGCCAGGTCTACCAAGTACAGCCAAACCTATTGCTGTTACAAAACCAACACAAGCTGGTTGACTTTTTCTGAATAAATTACCGTCTTTAAAATATTCTTTTGAATTTTTATCTTTATATGTGGCTATAGCTCGATCAAATTTACCCAAATAATTTATTACTTCATAAAATATATTTGTAAAATTTGAATTGGCTGCTGATTCTATAAAGTCTTGTCGCATAAATTCATCTGCTAGCCTCTCCTGTAAGTCAATTTTTTCTTTTCTTGCCCCAAAAACCAAAAATAATTCTATAATGTTATCAGCCTGAAATTGTCCAGGTGATGAACTTCGCTTTTCGTCATTCATTTCCCAAATCTTGACGCAAGTAGATTGTTCATTTAATTCTTTAATAATTGACCTAAAAACGGTTTCAATCTGTCTCCTTATATTCCAAGGAACTTGCCCGGTATTTAAAACTAACATCCGGTAGGTAAGACTATTTACTTGAGAGGCAATCCAATATTCTATACGAATTTTGTTGTTACTAATATCTGTCTTCTTTCGTGCTTCATGTAGAGCTGTAGTTCTTTGCATTCCGTCGATAATAGAAATGCTATCACTATCAATTCCTTCCATCAAGGCTAAAAAGGAATCTCTATCTTTTAATGTCTCCAGTTTGTCAAAAGTATCTTTCGGCACGATTACTCCTAAGACTATGGGTGGAATTAGTGCGCCTGCTTCTATATCTTGAACCATTCTCTCCCTAATCCGAATAGCTGTTGTTGTTTTTAATGTATCTCTTTGTCCTTCTAAGCCTCCTCTATTTTTAAATGTCCTACTTACCATGTTGAGATAATCTTCAACACTTAGCTGTACCATAAAAGAGTAGCAATTTACCTTTTCATCTTTTAAAATATCGATATCTCTTGTCATAAGAATTTCTTTTTTTATTTAAATACTTTTTATAAATTAGCCCCTGCCAGCCTTAGATTTAATGCTATCTAACATTAGAGTAAAGCTTTTAGCCACCCTGCTCCTGCAAATATAATATTAGCCCATAATCTACCAGAATTCGGCAGAGGCAAAAATGCTTAAGGGATGTAGCCCTTGTCCTGCCGTTTGGATTGCTTCTGGTATGATGGCGCTGACTGTATTCCCTGCCGGTGATGAAAAATTTTCCATTGGGCCATCAATTAGAGTGGGGCAAAAAACCGATGGTAGACTCAAACTTTAGATTTCAAACCCCCCACACCGACTGTTGGGTAATATAAACCGATCGCGCCGTCCCACTCTCCAAATCAAAAATTGATACTTTCGCTCTGCACCTTCAACACTGCCATCTCAGCACAAGATAGGTTGTTTGTCAACACTTCTGGTAAAGGGGGAGCAAAAGAGGAGGTTTCACCGATCGCACTACTCGATAGATTCATGAAAAAAGTTACTCTTCAGATTTGATATTACTCCCAGTAATTTTCCCAATCATCCTTAAAAGCTTGCTACAATCTCTGCATATACGCATCAGTCTTAATCTTCACCATCCACAGATTATTAGCATTGCGGCCTCCCTTGCACACAACACCTTCATCCACACCGTATTTCCCCTTGCGAAGATCGTCCATAAACTTGCCCGTCAGTTTGCCGCGATAAATCACTCGCGCAATATTTAATTTACCAAAATCCTGAATAAACCGATCGGGAACAACCATACCGCCCTCAGTTTCCACATCAAAAAGCACCAGTTGTTTGCGATCGTCCTTTTTGTCCCTTACCGCAAACGATTTAGCACCAAAAAACTCTGCAAACATAGTAATTTCAGTGCAGTGATACTGTTCCTTCTCTCGAAATTTTGAAGAGGTAAAAAGTTAAGCTTTTAAGCTTAACTTTTTAGCTGATATCTAAGCCACCTCTACGAACACACCGCTGCGAGCAAACTCCTCTTCTTCAGGACTAAAGACGGGTGCTTGATCCACAAGGTCAGGGTCAAAGTAATATGTCTCTTGTAGGAATTGTCCGGTGACGATCGCCTCCTCCAACTCCTTGATGTAATCTTGGGCAACCAAGCAAGCCTCCTTGATGCCTTCCTCGTCCCTCTTATCCAACAGCTTTTGCAATGTTGCTCTCACACCTGTCAGTCGTGCCGCGGGCTTGAGCATACCGTAGAGGCGGTACATCCGATCGGTAGCAATGCTGATGTGTTTGAGCGCGTTGGCTCGTGCTAGCTCAGAGTCAATGCTGGGCCAATAACGAGTGGTGTAGAATGCTTTCTCATCCTTGTGATACCACTCCTCCGATCTCGCAATTGATGAGGAGACAGTATTGTGCAGCTTCCAGAAGAATAAGCGCAGGGAAGCGCCATCTACTACGGTGGACAGCTTCGCCTCCATTGATACCTCAAAGTCGTTCAGACGCGGGTCGCGCCCAAGCACGAGGTACTCCACAGGGTACATTTCCACCTCTTTATTCTGCACGACGTAGGCGTTGAGGTGGTGGCGACAGTAGGGGCAGGGATACATAGTGGCAAACAGCTTGAAAAAGTCCTTGAAGATTGCCACCAGAGTTTTTTGCTGTTGGGTGGTCTTGGTAGAGACGATTTCAGCCGTAGTGTGGAAGAAACGCCACACCGCAGGCCCAATATAGTAAGGGAAGCTAACGCGCATTTGTGAATTCTTGATTTCACTGCGATCGATATACACGTCAATGAACGATACATATTGCGAGAGTTCGCCAGACTCGCGCCCAAACTCCAAGCGTTCCCGCCGTTTCTGTACCCCATTCAGGTAGTTGTGCGTCAAGCGCCATGCCTGTTGAAGCATCAACTTCTGTTTTGGAGCGCATTTGGGAAAGCCTTCTGCAACATCCGCCCCATAGCGCCCAAATTCCCCTGACGCCTTGGTAGCTTCGTACCACTGGTTTAAAGCTGCTTCGTCAGGCACCGTGTTGAAGGGGATGTCTGCTGCTGTGCTGACGCTGAAGGCAGCTAGCAGCTTCGGCATAAAGTCTTCATACCAATATGCCACTGGCATCATCGCACCATCGATTTCCTCTGAGGCATCCGAGAGGATGACGCGGTTCCACTTCTTCAGGTACTCTTTTGGATCTCCCTCAGATTTGGCTGGTGGCGGTGCCATTTCCTCACTCAGTTCCATTTTTCTCAATCGGTTGAGTTCGTTGACGGCAAGCACACCCTCGGCGATGTCACGCAAGTTGAGACTTTTCTTCTTGATGGTGATGGCAAACTCGACTCCCGCGGCAAACTTTTCCTTGGCAGTTGCAGACTTACCCCGCGCCTCCAACATGGCTTTTTGTTCTGCCAACATTTCTGGAGTTTTTTCTATAGTCTTCCAGTTTTTGATGCGATCTTGCAGTCGGGCATATTCATCTTCGATCGATTTAACTACTGCATCCAGTACAGGGTTGCACGCCGACTCTACTACACCCAATCCTTTATAAAGCCCGATCGCACTCCTGACAAATTGTACAAAATCAACGATTCTGTATGGCAAGTTTCTCACGCGCAGGTGAGTCTCGTGGTTGGCGGAAAAACTCTCGCGGAAGCTGCGGTAGGCTGCTCCCTGGATCAGACGAAACAAACCAATCTGCATCTGCAAGCGGGAGGTACCGCGCTTGTTCTCAGCTTGTGGGTGTTGGGCGAGTAGTTCTTTTAGGCGTGCTATTTCTGGATTGCTATCGGTGGGTGCTTCTTCTAGATTAGGTTCAATAGTGGCAGAAGCTGCCTCATTGATAGCAGTTGCTGTAGTTGCGATCGCAGCGGCTGTACTATCTGAAATCTCGGTTGTCTGTGTGCTGACAACCGGAACGGGTGAGTCTTGATATCCGGTTGTGATCTCTGACTCATCCGGTACCAGTTTGCAGAATTCCTTAAAGTCAATTGAGGCATCGCCGTCATGGTCTACCTCTTTGATGATCTCATCGAGTTCTTGCTCTGTCAGCCCAAACTGGCTCATCACGCCGTGCAGCTCGTCTCTGGTGATTTGACCGCTACCGTTTTCATCAAATACACTAAATGCCATTTTGAGACGACTCTGGCGATCGCCCTGCTGGGACACCATCAGCATTTTGAATTCATCAAAATCGATACTGCCCGACAAGTCTACGTCCACTTCCTTGATCATGTCGCGCAGCTCGGTTTCGTTAGGACTCTGGCCTAGCGATCGCATCACTTGACCCAGTTCTTCTGATGAGACAGCACCGCTCCCGTCCGCGTCAAATACTTTGAAGGCTTCCCATAACTTTGCCACATCTTCTTCAGTCATGGCTTTTTTTTCAATCTCCACAGATGTCATAACTAAATCTTCCTTGATTTTTTTATTGGCTGTCTATTGATTATGACCAATATACTTTAATTCCTCATGAATTACGCAACGGTATTGTCAAATCCAAGGGGGTTGGCGATATCTCCCACTTTGGCTTGTGATAGTTCATCTATCACTTTGATATTACTCCCAATAATTTTCCCAATCATCCTTAAAAGCTTCCTGCAATCTCTGCATATACGCATCAGTCTTAATCTTCACCATCCACAGATTATTAGCATTGCGGCCTCCCTTGCACACAACACCTTCATCCACACCGTATTTCCCCTCGCGAATATCATCCATAAACTTGCCAGTTAATTTGCCGCGATAAATCACTCGCGCAATATTTAATTTACCAAAGTCCTGAATAAACCGATCGGGAACAACCATACCGCGATCGGTTTCCACATCAAAAAGCACTAATTGTTTGCGATCGTCCTTTTGGTGCATTCCCGCAAACGAGCTAGCACCAAAAAACTCTGTAAACACAGTAATTTCAGCACAGTGATACTGTTCGTTCTCTCGAAATATAGACTCTAACGGACTAGCAAAATCTCTCTTAAATATTTCAGGTGCTGTTTCTAAACCTGGATGTGCAGCATTAAATTCTGCAATTCCCATTTCATCCAAATCAAATCTACTGCGGCGCGTACCAAAAGCATACCAACCGAGTTCAAATTCCCAGACCCAATGAAAATTAGTGCCATCGTACTTTTCAAAAGCTATACATTGTTCGTTAGGGCAATTTTTACTATCTGGAATTTTGGGATATGCAAGCTGAATTCGTGTCATATAGAGGAAGGAAGTTCGGCAACGGATTATGTAACGGATGTAACGGATGTAATGCCGTCGGAAGAAGGAAAGGGTTTCTAACAGTTTCCCCCTTCTCCTTCTCCTCTAAAAATCTCTCAGTTGAGCAGTTTGAACCGCAATATCTTTCGTCTGGGCACCGCGGCGCACCTTCAGTTTGAGAATTTGACCGATTTGGCTGTTTTCCACCAAATTTTGCAACTGTTCGGGCTGAGTCACTCCCTCGCCGTCAATTTGAACGATGACATCTCCCTTGCGAATCCCCCCTTCCTCTGCAGGCGTATTTGGCACAACTCGCATCACTAACACCCCCTTAACTTCCGGCACAATCAAAGGAGCATTGGGGTCAGCATTATTCTCTCTGGCCATTTCAGGAGTCAAAGCAATCATCTGAATCCCTAAAAACGGATGGCTGACTTGTTCTCCCTTGGCTAACTGCGCGTAGATAGCCTTGGCTTTGTCGATCGGAATCGCAAAGCCAATACCCATTGCATCAGCTCGAATCGCCGTGTTGATGCCAATCACTTCTCCTCTGCTGTTTAACAGCGGGCCGCCGGAATTGCCGGGATTGATGGCCGCGTCGGTTTGAATGAAATCGAGCCGCTTGTCGGGGATGCCGACGGCTGCACTGGAGCGTTTGAGAGTGCTGATAATGCCCAAGGTGACGGTGTTGTCAAATCCCAGAGGGTTGCCCACGGCGATCGCCCAATCTCCCACTTTCACCGCCTCGGAATCTCCCAAGGTTGCCACGGGCAAGTTAACTTCCTTAGTATTAATTTTGACAACTGCCAAATCTGTTACTTCGTCAGTACCTTGCACTTCTCCTGGAAATGTTCTGCCGTCGTTTAAGGTGACAGTCACTCGATCGGCTTTATCAACTACGTGAGCATTGGTTAAAACAATCCCGCTTTTGTCAATGATGAAGCCAGAACCTTGACCGCGTAAGCGTTCTTGTCTGGGTGTCATGCTGCGTAAATCTTCTCCCAAAAATCTGCGGAAGAAGGGATCTTCCATTAACGGGTCGAGGTTGCGGCTGACTGTGCGCTCGGTATCAATGCGAACAACTGCTGGCCCGACTCGATCGACTGCCGCCGTCACAAAACTGCTGGTATCTGCCGCCACCGTCGCCGGGAGTTCCGGGCTTCGCAGCGCTAACAGTTGCGGATTCGGGGGGGTTGCTGGGGAACTCTGGGATTGTACTCTCTGCACGGCTGTTTTGGGCTGTTCCCGCAAGTTGGGCGGATTTTTGCCGTCAGCGGCCGAAGCGGGTGCAGCATCGATGAAGAGAGCACTCAGGGCGATCGTCATTCCTAAAATTAGGGCCAACCAACGAACACCCGTTCGAGGTGTGGGGCGAAAAAACTTAAATAGTCGCATAGCGTCAATCTTTGTTAGTCTGGGTTAGTCTGGTAAAGGTGTGCGATCGTGCGGACTCAATAATCTGCCACTATGAAGATCCTAAATATATTTTGACAGTTACAATACATGAGTCACGAGCCCGCACCAACTCAACATATTCTGAATTCTAACTTTTAAATTTCCCTCGTAACCCCAATGATTCTATCTGATACTTCTACTGACAAATCCTTGCCCTCAAATTCCCACCACCATCACGACGATAAATCAGTCCACCCTCACCATCACGATGAAGAATCGATGCGGCGGCTGGTAAATCGCTTGTCTCGGATTGAGGGACACGTCCGCGGCATTAAAACAATGGTTCAAGAAAACCGTCCCTGTCCCGAAGTTCTGGTGCAAGTTGCTGCGGTTCGAGGCGCGCTCGATCGCGTAGCGAGAATCATTCTTGACGAACACTTAACCGAGTGCATTGCCCGAGCCGCTAAAGAAGGTAATATCGATACGGAAATCGAAGAGTTGAAAGCGGCTTTGGATCGATTTTTGCCTTAGCCGCTGCCAATTTTTACATCCATATAACAAAACCTGCAAATTAGATTAGACAAAACTTCCAAGTTATGCTTTCTGGCTAATTTTTAAAGCATCTTTCACAAACACGGGAAAAGCGTCAAACCTTCTCCCCTTCACCCCCATTGCCACAACATATAATTTATATGATCCGCAGTTTATGAGAGCGAGTTTTCTTAAAAAAGAATTAGTCACGTTTGTCGGGATTACGCAACTCCTCAAAATCTTCCAAAGCTGACGGCAAACAATTAGATAATCGGTGCTTAATCCAACGTGCTATGAACTGTCTAGACTTTGGTCAGCTTGGCTTTTAGGTGGTATCTGACTGTTGCATAAACTGCTTTATAGGAAGCTTCAATGCTGTATTCCTGCTGCAACCACTCTTGAATTTCTCCATAGCTTTTAAAGCCTTCCTGGGGGTCGCTGAGGCGCATTGCCAAACTAGCGCGGGCCACAGGAGGAATAGCCGGCTTGCGGCCGCCGCTGTGCTTTGTTTCGAGGAGTCCTTCGAGTCCCTCAGAGCGGTACTTTCTCAGCCACCGCTGCACTGTAATTCGATTTACCCCGATCGTCATTGCCAATTCTTTAACTGTCTTAACGTGACAAATTTTGAACAGGTAAAGTGCTTGAATTTTTTGAAAGCCGCTTGCTGTTTTTTGTTCAGTTAACAGGTTTTTTAGTTCTTCAATTGTCTCTGTGATGCTAAGTTTACATACTCCAGCCATATCAATTACCTCACGATTCGCGTTCTACAATACCTTTGTTTGACAATGGAGCAAAAGCTGCTCCTATCCTAAATGCTGACCTTTTGTTTGCCCTGAAGCAATACAAAAGCGATCGTTCTCATTAAACTTTTTCCTTCCTGGAGGCAGTCAGACGCTCAGAAACCGGATTATTTTAACCTGGAGCAAGGTTGCCATGATTTTTTTGGGTAAAAAACCCGCTTTCTGGATCATTTTTGTATTTGATGGACAAGCGTCATTGCTAATAGTGATAGCAGTGAACCGCTCGACTGTAACATTACCGGCAATAGGTGACTCTTAAGGAATACCATTTATTCTCTTATTGTTAAACATTTATCATGGTTTTCCTGGTATTTATTGGTATTTTTTGCGAACGTATAAGCGATTTTTAGCCATTAGGTGCTAGCAAACAGGGGAATGTCTGTACACCAGTGATCGCATTTTTATACAGACATTCCCCTAGTCCCCGAACTGCATTTTTGGCTTTCGCTGTGCGAAAAATCCTTAGATATCAGCACTCTCATCGGTCAGAGCGGGTAGCGCCGAGTGACGTTGCAACCGACTTTCACAGCAAGCGGGCAAGTATCAGTGAAACTACTGGCTTTATCGCCAATTGAGTAAAACACGACGAGGGTGGCATTGTCAATTTCTCAGCCTTACAGTATAAGTATCGGCTATTTTTGCCCGCCTGCTGTGATCGAAAGGGGGGTTTCTATGTGATCCTACTAACCTAGGCTTGTGATCTTGGTCACAGTATTACTCAGTAAGCTCAACTACCCACAAAAAGTTATGGGTTCGATCGGACTTTCCACCTAGAATCTTGGGGATTTACTTAGGAAGTGCGATCGAACTTGTTGTTAATATTTTTAAATATTAATTTCTCACAAAAGGGAAAAGAGAAAGCAGCTTTGTCCTTCACCCTCACCAAACCATCTAATTTTTACTCAAACCTTGCAGATTGAGGGAATTTTCAGGCTGGGTCTGAATATTTCAGAACCGAAAATTGCAGAACATCCGGTGCAACCAGCTTGCTGACAGTATTCTTCATTTAAAAGGTGTAGAGAAGCCACAATGAACGTTGACGAACTGCTCAAGCTATACGCAATAGGAGAAAGAAATTTTAGCGGGGTCTACCTGCACGAGGTCTACCTCTACGAAGCAGAATTGATTGGAGCCAATCTGTATGAAGCCGACCTGATTGGAGCCAATCTCAGCAAAGCCAAACTCAACAGAGTCAACTTTGGCAAAGCCAATTTGTGCAAGATTAATTTGAGCAAAGCAGACTTAGGTGGAGCCGACCTCACAGAAGCACTTTTAGTTGAAGCTAACCTGAATCGAGCTGAGTTGATGGGAGCGAACCTCAGCAAAGCAGACTTGAGCGGAGCTTCCCTGATCCAAGCAACTTTAATTGGAGCCAACATATCTCGGGCCACACTCAGCCGTGCAGACTTGCACGGAGTAAATCTTTACGGAGTAAACTTGCGTAGGGCGGTGCTGACAGAATGCGATTTAATTGGCGCAAACTTGAGCAAAGTAGACCTTAGCGGAGCCGACTTAATGGGGGCGAGTCTAATTAGGGCAGACTTGACTGAAGCGATTTTAAGTGCGTCAGACTTAAGCGGAGCAAACCTGTTGGGAGCAAACCTTACAAAAGTTAACCTGAGCGGAGTATATCTTAAGGGTACAACGATGCCCGACGGCACGATTCACGACTAATTTATTTGTTAATTTTTATGGTTGCCGAGAACAGCGGCTAAAGGGTAATGAGGTTTTCATTACCCTAATTTATTGGCAGCGAAATCTTTATTTGACACTCAGGTAAGGCCGAGAACTTCAATGTAGGGTGCTGATGGCGCACAGAACCCCTACATACGGCAAGTCAAAAGATTTGTTGGGTGAACTTGTGTTATGGTGATTTTCAATTGCTTCGAGAAAAGCTATTTTAGATTTAATATTTTTGATTTTGGACGGTTAAAATGAAACTCAGAATCCTCGCTGCTGTAACGCTGCTGAGCGCGATCGCCCCGATCGCTCCTGCCGCCGCCGAGAACATCCAACACACGCAACAATTACTAGCCACCCGAGAGTGTCCCAACTGCGACCTCAGCAGTGCAGGCTTAGTTTTAGCCAATTTAACCGGAGCCAATCTCAAAGGTGCTGACTTAAGGTTGGCTAACCTCAGTCGAGCCAACCTTACCGGGGCTGACCTCAGCGGTGCCAACCTCAGCGGCACCAGCCTGTTTGGCGTCAACCTGACGGGGGCCAACCTCAGCGGTGCGAACCTCAGCGGTGCTGACTTGAGAAGTGCCTATCTCAGCGACGCCAATTTGCAAGGCGCTAATTTAACTAACGCGCAACTGCTCGGAGTTAGAGGAATGCCAACCAATATCGGCACCGCTGAAGACTTCTACCGGTTGGGAGTGCTGGAAGCTCAAGCCGGAAACTACAGAAACGCCATTGATTATTACAATCAAGCGCTGAATCTGAAATCGGATTTAGCCGCCGTTTATTTTGCGCGCAGTATGTCTCGCGCTGACTTAGGAGACTTCGCCGGCGCGACTCAAGACGCTGCAATAGCAAACAAACTCTTTGCAGATCAAGGAAATCCCCAAGGTCAGGAGTTGTCAAAGCAGTTAGGCGAAGCCATTGTTGCACGCCAAAAGCCTACGGAACCCCGCACTTCCAGCCGCGGCGACTTTATGAGTCTTCTCGGTTCGATCGGTTCTGTGCTGGTGAAGCTAATCTTGCCTTGACCAAGAATTTCAAAGGTGGTACCCGCCACGTGATTTATCCGTGGAATCAATCCAAAATCGAAAATCGAAAATCCTCCAGCCCCCGCATTTATTCGTGGGGTCGCCTCTAAAATCTAAAATCTAAAATCTAAAATCGATTGACGGTTGCCTAATTCAGGGGAATCTCGATCCAGAACTCTGTACCATGACCGGGTACAGAAACACACTTAAGTACGCCTTGGTGTTTCTCAACTACAATTTGGTAACTGATAGACAGTCCTAAACCCGTGCCCCGACCTACGGGTTTAGTAGTAAAAAACGGATTAAATATATGAGAAATTAACTCTTTGGGGATGCCGTGACCATTGTCTGCAATGCAAATTCCTACCGTTTTTTCATCGATTAATTCAGTGCGAATCCGAATGCAAGGGGATGGGAAATCAGGAATCAAACACTCGGTGGTTGCCTGTATATCTCCTGACTCAATAGGCAGTATTTGGGAGCTTAAATGCGTTGCCGCTGCACTTGCGGCTTTAAAGGGAAGATCCATAACTCGCTCTTTTTTCCCCATTTCTAGGGCGTCAAGGGAATTACCGATCAGATTCATAAATACCTGATTGAGCGAGCTGGCATAGCATTCTACTAAGGGCAACTTGCCATATTCTTTAATAATTTCTACGGTGGTGTGATCGGAATTGGCTTTTATCCGGTGCTGCAAAATCAACAGGGTACTGTCGATGCCCTCGTGAATGTCAACGGCTTTTTTCTCGGCTTGATCGGTTCTGGAAAAATTACGCAAAGATACAACTAACTGGCGGATGCGTTCAACTCCGACTGTCATGGAACCCAAAATTTTTGGCAAATCTTCGGCAAGAAATTCGATGTCGATTGCTTCGGAACACTCGCTAATTTCTGGGTTGGGATTGGGGTAGTGCTGGCGGTAGAGTTCCACCAAGCAGAGTAAATCTTTGGTGTATTCGCTGGCGTGGGACAGATTGCCGTAGATAAAGTTAACGGGGTTATTGATTTCGTGGGCGACTCCGGCCAGGAGTTGTCCGAGACTGGACATTTTTTCGGTTTGAATCAGTTGGGCTTGGGTATTGTGCAGTTCTTTGAGGGTTTTAGCTAGCTGTTCGGCTTTTAATCGATCGGCAGTTGCTGCATTGAGACTTTCTTGATAAAGTTCTGCTTGGTGAATGGCGATCGCAGCTTGAGTCGCTAAATGTTGCACCAATTCCTGTTCTGCTGTTTGCCAAACTCTCGGCCCCGAACACTCATGGGCAATCAGCAACCCCCACAATTGGGAATCTTTGCCTCTCATCGGCACAATTAAACTTCCTCTCACCTGCAAATCTTCCAAAAAATCGCGGTGACAGGGTGTTAAATCCTCAGTATAAATATCATTAATTGCTCGCACCCGTCCGGCTCGATAAAAGCAGTCTGAGCCTTCGGGAAAGCATTCTTGTGGAGATGTGATACCCAAAATTGACCGCCACTCGCCGCAAACAGCTTCGACAACTACCTCGCCCTGTTTATCTGCTGCAAATTGGTAGATTACCGTGCGATCGGTATCCAACAAAACTCTGACTTCTCGCACAATAGTTTGCAGTATGATTTTTAAATCTAAGGTGCTGCGAATCTGGTCTCTAACTCGCGTCAATACTTTGGCAAAGTCCAAGGATTTTTGCAATTGGGCGGTGCGTTCTTGAACTTGGCGCTCCAAGTTGGCATTCAGGGTTTGGACTTCTTTATAAAGAACGTACTGCCCAATTGCCGAACAAAATTGGCTGCCTATAGCTAAAGCTTGCTCAATTTCATCGCACTTCCACTCGGGCGACTGACCTTTTTTTATTTCTCGCCAGACTTCAAAGGATTGTCTCGGAAGGATTTGTGCAGCGCTGCTGTCAAAGCGCCCCGCCCACATTTTTTCGGTATCAATTGCATTGCGAAAAATGGTCAAACAGCCGACTACTTGTTGTTTGTAGTGGAGGGGAATTACCAGCAAACCCCTAATTTTAGTAGATTGAAAAGCAGGAACTAAAACTCTAAATAGAGGTTCTTTGTATAAGTTGGTAATGATCAAAACAGGGAACTGAGAGTTAGTAATTGTTGGCAACTTGGGAAGTTCTTCGGTATTTTTAAATCCTTTGGTGAGCCATTCCTGCCAGAGGGGATGAGCTTCGAGCTCCTTAACTTTTTCCCAGTTGGGAAGTGTCGGTTGTTCTCCTGTGGTGAACAGTTCAAAGGTAGCATCACTTTGGGCAGGGGCAATGGGAAATCCTCCTTCAATCTTGGGAGCAGATAACTTTTCACCGTTGATTTTCGGCGGGTTGAGATAGAGTCTGCCGCCGCTGCCGCCCAAAGCGGTGACGGTGGCTTCTAAACCCTGTTGCAGTTGAATGTTGACGTGACCGTACAACAGGGCTGCTATGCGGCTCACGGTGGCTTCCCGGGCGGCTTGAGAGCGGGTTTGCTGCAGGAGGAGTGCGTGGGCTATAGCGCTAGACAATTGATCTGATACGAGCTGAACTACTTCTAAATCTGCTGGTGAAATATTGAGGGGGGCACAGTGGTGAGACACTAAAAGTCCCCACAGTTCGATGTGAATTTTTTGATTGTTTCCTGGCTCGTATCGAGTCAGACAAGTCGCGGCATCGCAGATATCTGTGTTGCTGTTTTGCGACGCGCTCCTCCGGTGCAAAATCGGCACGACTAAGGAAGATTGCACTCCCATTGCCATCAGGTAAGCGGTGTGGCAAGGATCGAGCGATCTGTAGTGCATCTCTTCCTTTACTAAAGGTTGACCGGTGTCTGCAGCATCGAGGGGACTCAGGACGATCGTCCCTGAGTTAACATCTATTATTGTCCGCTGGCGCAAAGTGACATACATCTCCCGGGCGCGCGCGGGAATGTCGTCTGCTGGAAAGTGCAGTCCTTTCAAGGAAGGGAGATGGTTGTTATTAATTGACTCTGCAACAACTTCTCCACTGCCGTCAGCACTAAACCTGTAAATCATAATGCGATCTGTTTTCAAAAAAGACCGCACTTCTGCTACCGTACTGGTTAAAATATCTTCTAATTCTAGAGATTGGCGGATGCGTTCTGTTATCCGCCGTATCAAAACTTCTCTGTCTAGTTTATGATGTAATTCTTGCGTATTTTCTCTGAGTTGCATAAATCTCCTTTTGTACTTATACAATGATAATAAGAAGTTTTGAGGTGCTGTGGTCGCGATCGAACTCAAATGCCTCACCCTGAGTTTTTGACTCAACCGATCTGTACAATTAATCCGTCGCGCACTGTTGAGAGGCGACGGTGTATCGCCTCTGGCGCACAGGCGTAAGGAAAATCTGCGATCGCGCCGGTTTAATCCTTGCCTTCAACAGGCAGAGCGACTTAACCCAATAATAATTATTATTTTAATGCTCTTATAAATTTCTCGCAATCTTAAACTTTCACTATGAGAATTCTTCATTGTTAGGATAACTTGACATTTGTTGTATAACTTCATATAATGATAATTAACGAAAGAATTTGAGTTTCTATCAGCGCGCAAGGCGCTGACTAATTTCTTGGCGCACGCTCATCAGAATTTTACCCAAATGATTTTGACCGGTTCGATCGCAGCCACACCCCCAGTAGTAATCCGTTGGCGAATCCTCGACAATCACTCGATCCCCTGTGGCGAGGAGAATAGCTTGAATGTCTGTATGAGCGAGAAACTTAGTTAAAACTGCTTCGCGCATGATGTGAATTTTCACTGCTTCCCAATCAGCGCGAATCCGGTGGTTGGGATCGCGACCTAATTTAGCGGCTTCTTGAGGAGTTGCTACGGCTTGAATCGCCGCGACTAATCTTTCATCAGCGCTACCGACAAATTTTTGGGCTTGATAGTAATGTTCCACAGTCAACCAATATTGACCGTGCAGAGAAATGTCGTGTAGTGAAAAATTAGAAAAGCAGCCGTAAGGCTTTTCTACTTTATAAAAATAAATTATCATATTTATTTTAGATTGTACAGGATTTACGCATAACCTATGTATGTAAGGCGTGCATTGTGTACCTTACCGGTAGTATAAATAGGATGTAATATCAAATCGCGTTACATCGGAATTATGAGCGCGCTCGCGTCATCCACAGCGAACGGAGTGTAAGCTTTTGGGCATCTAAATTGTATTTTTGGGCTGGCTGCTAGAGTTCGCTCCACAATAATTTCAGCAAACTTGACTGTAAAATTTAGATGCGCTTAGACTTAGTGCGAGCGAGGACACTTGCGCTACACTCCGAAAAATATTATTCGGATGCAAGCCGAAATCATATAGTTCCGATTTTAATTAACGATTAAGAATTGAAAATAAGAAATTGGGATTTAAGATGATTTCTTCTTCCTTCGTTCTAAAACGGCATCAGCTTTGGAAGAGCGCGGTTAGCGATATTGGCATAACGCAGTTCACCGCACAAAATTTTGCTCATCAACTTAGTAGTCATCGGCAATTTGACGCCCGCTCTGACTCGCAGCTCCTGTAAACTGATAGAAGGCCCGATCCAAACCACTGACCCAAACCATACAGCGTATTCCAAGTTTATGAAGTACACCCAGAAACCGGGTTTCTTTACAGTTCTCGCCTATCAACTAATTCTGTTCAAGAAACCCGGTTTCTCGCTCTCTACATCTACATGGAATATGCTGTATCAGTTCCCCTGAAGTGGCGATCGACCGACAATAATGCAATCAAACATTTTAGTCATTTGTCTGTTGTTTGTTTTCTGTTGTCATGAGTTATTAGTTATTAGTCATGAGGATCAACTCACTAATAACTAATAACCAATAACTAATAACAATGAACTACAAACTATTAGACAGTCGTGATATCTTTCTCTTTCGCTGCTAGAACTTCTTCTATTTTGGCAATGTACTTATCCGTCAGCTTTTGAATTTTATCTTGCAAGTCCCGCGATTCATCTTTAGAGAGATCGCTGCTTTTTTCCTGCTTGCGAATCGAGTCAACGGCATCGCGGCGGATATTGCGAATTGCAACTTTACCTTCTTCAGCAAACTTACTGGCCATTTTGACAAATTCTTGGCGTCTGTCGCTCGTCAGCGGCGGAATGTTCAAGCGAATAACTGAACCGTCGTTGTTGGGCACGAGTCCTACATCGGACAGGGAAATTGCTTTTTCGATGGAGGTAAGCGCTGTACGATCGAACGGTTGAATGTTGATCGTAGTCGCATCCGGCGTGCCGATGTTGGCAAGGGATTTGATCGGAGTTGGTGCTCCGTAATAATCTACCATGACTCGATCGAGGAGGGAGGCGTTGGCCCGTCCCGTCCGAATAGTATTAAAAGACCGTTGAGTAGCCTCAACTGCCTTTTGCATATGATCTTCTGCTTCAGCTAACTTCACAAAAACCTCCGACAAGAGTTCCAATAGATTCTCCCATTACAGCTCGGTAGATGTTGCCCGACACCGAGAGGTCAAATACCATAATAGGAATATTATTTTCTTTGCAAAGGGCGATCGCTGTACTGTCCATCACCCGCAAATCTTGATTCAAGACGTGGGCATAGGTGAGGGTTTGATACCTGCGCGCGTTGGGGTTGAGGTGGGGGTCGGAATCGTACACCCCATCTACCTTAGTAGCTTTAAAAATCACCTCTGCATCAATTTCAGCCGCCCGCAAAGCGGCTGTAGTATCAGTAGTAAAAAAAGGGTTGCCAGAACCGGCACCAAAAATCACTACTCGTTTTTTTTCTAGGTGGCGAATTGCCCGCCGCCGGATGTAGGGTTCAGCTACTTCTTGCATGGCGATCGCCGATTGCACCCTCGTTGGCACTCCTGCTTGTTCCAGGGCATCCTGCAAAGTGATAGCATTCATCACCGTAGCAATCATGCCCACATAATCAGCCGTTGCCCGATCCATCCCTGCCGAAGCAGCTTTCACGCCGCGAAAAATGTTGCCGCCGCCGACAACGATCGCAATTTGAATGCCTTGGGACACGACTTGGGCTACTTCCTGGGCGATCGACTGAACGACTATCGGATCGATGCCGTAGCCCAAGCTGCCCATCAGCGCTTCACCGCTGAGCTTCAGCAAAACTCGCTGATAAACCATCCCCATGCCGCCACTATTTTTTTACTCTTTTTGCCTCCACAATAAGATAGCAGTACGGGTGCATTTTGAACATCAATTACCCAGAACAAGCATCCCGCTTGTGCTGCCAGAGAATTTGTTTGTTGCGTGGGCTGCTAGGTGAACAGGCAAGATGCCTGTTCCACAACGGGATTGATTTTTTCTCAGTGAATGCTAGGTGAACAGGCAAGATGCCTGTTCCACAACCGGGTTGATTTTTTGTGGGGAGTAGGGGTTGGGCTTCTAGCTAGCCCCTAAAAGAATCAATCCTTGGGTACGAAATTAAGAGCAGCAGAATTCATGCAGTAACGCTGACCGGTAGGTTTGGGCCCGTCGTTAAATACGTGACCGAGATGAGCGTCGCAAACAGCGCACAGTACCTCTGTTCGGCGCATGAACAAGGTGTTATCCGACTCGCACTTGACATTTTCTTCGCTAACGGGAGCGTAGAAACTCGGCCAACCCGTACCGGAATCGAACTTTGTTTCTGATTCAAATAGCTCAGTGCCACAGCAAATACACTTATAAGTTCCGGTTTTTTTGCTGTCGTGATATTCGCCGCTAAAAGCTCTTTCCGTTCCCTTCTTTCGGGCGACTTTGAACTGTTCGGGCGTGAGTTGTTGTTGCCATTCTGCGTCGGTTTTTTGAACTTTTTCAGTCATAATTTGATGTTTGGTTAAGATGTATTTAGCTGTTGAGTGTTGACGGTTAACTGTTGAGTGTTGACGGTTAACGGTATATTGCTAGTTAACTCAGGCTTCCATTAATATTAACCTAATTGGCTCGAAATGAACATACCAGGGAAAAGGATTGTCCTTAATAGCCCTCCACTTTTCCTTGAAAACTTCGGCTTGCAAGTGATAATCTTGGGAATGATTGGGAGGCGAGTGCAATTTGAGATATAATGTCACCCGGTGCGGAGTTTCCACAGTCGAGGCGAGCCAACAAGCAAAAGTATTTTCACGATCGCACCGGCTAACAAAACTCAGTTGATGAGCTCGAATTCCCACAGAAACTAGAGATTTGGGAATTGGTTCGACTACAGTCAGAGTACAGCCCCAGTCGATCGCCTCGACGACAGTTACGGAGATCGGTTTAGCTGCACAGAAGTTCTTGCAGCCCGTCAACTGGGCGACGGTGAAGTTGCGAGGGCGATCGAAAATGTTCTGTTTGGTATCAAAGGCGATCGGCCTTCCCTCGGCCAACACCAACAGATTTTTGCACACCCGGTAAACTTCCTCTAAATTGTGGCTGACAAACAAAGTAATGCCCCGATAATTAGCCAGAGTCTGCATTAACTCCCGTTCAAGTTGACTGCGTAAGTGAGTATCCAAAGCAGAAAACGGTTCGTCTAATAGCAGCAATTCTGGAGAAGGGGCGATCGCCCTCGCCAAAGCCACCCGCTGCTGTTGGCCCCCCGAAAGTTCCTGCGGGTAGCGGTTTTCCAGTCCCGACATTTGCACCGAAATTAGCTGTTCTTTTACCCGAAGTTTTTGCTCGCTTTCAGATAAATGCTGCAAGCCAAACGCAATATTTTGAGCAACGGTCAGGTGAGGAAATAAAGCATAGTTTTGAAACAAAAAACCGATGCGGCGGTCTTTAGAAGCTACATTAATGCCCTGTGCTGAGTCAAATAAAACCCTGCCATTGACTGAAATTTGACCGCTCCTTGGAGTTTCCAAACCGGCGATGCAGCGCAGAGTCATGCTCTTACCGGAACCCGACGCGCCCAAAATTCCCAGCACTTCCGGGCCGATATCGAAACCGACATCCAAGGCAAAGCTGGAAAGAGGTTTAAAAATGCTTAAACAAAGTCCGCTTTTCGGTTGTTGTTTTTGGGATTTTGTGGTAAAAGTAGACGTTATTTTGGGAATATTTGATTGCAATCTGTAGCTCGAATTCGGTTTGGGCGATCTCTTTTGTAAATCAGTCCAAAAATTAACAGCAGTGAGCATCGTCACAGAAAGACTAAGAATAATCAAAACCCAAATAGCAGCTTGCCCCATATCCCCTGCTTCCACAGCAAAATAAATTGCCATCGGGATAGTTTGAGTTTGTCCGGGAATATTCCCCGCTAACATCAACGTCGCGCCGAATTCACCCAAAGCGCGAGCAAATGCGAGAATAGTTCCTGCTAAAATTCCCGGCCATGCTAGCGGCAACATAATGCGCCAAAAGACTTGCCACTCCGAGGCTCCCAGAGTGCGGGCTGCATTGAGAAGATTGGCATCAATTTGCTCAAAAGCTCCCAAAGCAGTTTTGTACATGAGGGGAAATGATACGACAGTTGCTGTAATTACGGCGGCTTGCCAAGTGAAAATTATAGTTAAGTCGAATTGTAGCAAGAATTGACCGATCGCCCCATTTCTCCCAAACAGCAGCAGCAGCAAAAATCCCACTACTGTCGGCGGCAAAACTAAGGGAGAAATTAAAATCCCTTCAATCAAAGCTTTACCTCTGATGCGAGTTGAAAGCATCCACCGGGCGGCGGCTATTCCCAGAAAGAAGGTGATAAATGTCGCAATAGCGGAGGATTTTAGAGATATCCAGAGCGGAGAAATATCAAATTCCATTTATAAATAAATCCGCGTTAGTCAGCGCTTATCTGCTTCCATCAGCGGTAAAAAATCCATAATTAGTTAATTATCGAACTATGCCAAATCCGTATTTATGAAATACTATTTTAGCCCGATCGCCCGCAAAAAACTCAACAAACGCTTTTGCCGCAGCCTGGTTGCGGCTGTTTTTGATAACTGCTAGGGGATAAACAATGGGCGAGTGCAAGTTTTCAGCAGCCGTTAGGCGCACAGTTACTTTGTCCGATGCTTTGGCATCAGTCGTGTAAACTATACCGGCATCAACGTTACCACTTTCGACAAATGTCAGCACTTGGCGGACGTTATTTCCTAGCACTAATTTTGGCTGGAGTTGCTGCCACAATCCAAGCTTATTTAGCATTTCCTGAGCGTATTGGCCCACAGGTACGCTTTTCGGTTCGCCGATCGCAATTTTCTTGATTTTCGCATCTGTCAACTGTTTAAAATCGCTCAAAACAGCGCCATTTTTAGGAACAATCAAAACCAGGCGATTTGTCAGCAAATTGCGGCGCGTCTCGTTCAGCAGCAAATTAGCTTGCTGCAAAGCATCCATTTGCTTAGCAGCGGCGCTGAAAAATACATCTACTGGTGCACCCTGCTGAATTTGCTGCTCTAGAGCACCGGAAGCACCAAAATTATAAGTAATAGTAACATTGGGATTGCTGCTCCCATAAACAGTCTTGATTTCTCCTAATGCTTGCGAGAGACTGATGGCGGCGGATACAGTTAAAGACGTGCGCTGTTGCGCTGTGGCTGGGGAAACACTCTGAAATAAGTTCCAACTAATCAGCAGTACCAGTGTCGCGACGGCTGCGATCATCGAGTTGAGAATGCGTTTGCTTTTTAGGTTCATGGGAAATAGAAGTTTATGGGAAATAGAAGACCGGGCGGTTGAAGACCGGGCGGTTGAAACTGCGTCTATACAGACGAAACCCGCCGACGCGGGTTGAAGAGCAAGCGGTTAAAATACGTTATCTTCTTCAGTCCACGGAGGTGGACATCGTTTGTGTAGTCGCGGTTTCAACCGCCGTCTTATCTATTCTCGCCATTTGAGAGAACAACCTATTGATTCTGTAATAGTGGGTTCCACGGGTTCGCTGTTGAGCAATTGGTCGATCGCACTCCGCAGATAAGAAACCTGTACCGCCGCCGCATCGTCGGCGTTGTCGTCAATTAAACCTTTATAGCGCAGTTTGCCGTCTTGGTCTAACAAAAAAACCTCCGGCGTTTTAGAAGCCCCAAAACTTTCCGCCACATCTTGAGCAACATCTCGGATGTACGGGAAGTTAAGTTGATTGTTAGCCGCAAAAATTTTCATGTTCTCAAAACTGTCGTCGGGATACTGGTTTGCATCATTAGCATTAATCCCGATTAAAGTAACATCTCGATCTTGAAAATCTGCTTGAAGTTCTTTCATACGATTGAGATACAACTGCACGTAAGGGCAATGATTGCACATAAATATCACCGCTATCGCCCGAAATTTTTCTAAATATCGAGCTAAATGGTGAACTTCTTCGTCAACTCCCGGCAATTCAAAATCGGGAGCGTAGCCGTTAATGGGAGTACCCGTTGTATCGATTAGTAAACTCATGTTTTCAGGAGGTGAAGAGCAGTATTTGCCAGCATGAAAGATGAAACTGTCAGCACGAATAAAATTGGCTGTTGTTTGGCTTTAGCTTAATTCTAGCCTTGCCAACAGCCTATTGTGATTCGTACTTCGCGATTTATTCCTCGTCTGGCTTTAGCCAACCTTGAGCCAGAGCTTGGTATCCAATAAGTTTGTATGCTAATTTGGCGGCGGTAAATTCGGAGACTACAGAATCTACAAGAGGTGCTAATTCCATAATGTCACACCCGATTACTTCGTAGGACTCGAAGATGCGGCGCAAAAATCCGGTGAGGGAATACCAATTTAACCCGCCCGGTTCGGGTGTTCCCACCCCTGGAATTAAAGTCGGATCGATGCCGTCTAAGTCGATCGTCAAAAATAGTCGCTTAGTTGTTATGCTGGCAATTGCCCGATCGGCCCAATCCGGTTGAGTAGCAATTTCGCGAGCTCGAATCACGTTTAGCTGTTTTGCTTTAATCAAGTCTGCTTCTTCTTTGCAGATAGCGCGAATCCCGATTTGCAGTGTCGGTAAGCCCATATCTACAATACGCCGCATCACGCAGGCGTGGTTGTGGATTGAACCTTCGTATTCGTGCCGCAAGTCGCCGTGGGCATCGATTTGCACGACTGTGAAAGGTTCGTTTGGGTATGCTTGGCGATAACCTTCGACAACGCCTGCAGTGATGCTGTGTTCGCCTCCGAGGGAGATGACAAATTTATTTTCGGTAACTAGCTTATGCACTGCGGCTTGGGTGACTTGCAGCATTTCTGAGGATGAAACTGGTTGCCTGTTGCGGGTATCGGCGATCGGCATTGCGGTATAAATTCCGACATCGTAGCAAACTTCGGAATCCAATTCTTCGTCGTAGCATTCGAGTTGATGAGAAGCTTCTAGTAGTTTCGCGGGCCCGTTTTCGCAGCCTCGGCGGTAGGTGGTGGTTGCTTCGTAGGGAATTGGCAAGATTACTACTCTGGCTGTGTCGTAGTCGGGTACAATTTCGGAACCGAGAAACGGTACGACAGATGTTGGGGCGATCGTTGGCATAGGGGAAATTTCAATAAGGCAAAAAATTCAGCATCTTTAATGGTGGCATAGTATCGGCTCGTAGTGCAAAGGAAGAAGAAAGAGGATTTAACCGCAGAGGGCGCAGAGGGCGCAGAGAGGGAGAAGGGAAGAAGGAAGGTTTGCGATTTATGTTTTAGTGGTTGCCTCGAATTACGATACGGTTTGTAGTAAGGACTTCAGTCCTTCCTAACTCTTGAATTTTCACTTTTTTACTTCTATGACTTCTTCTACGTTAACTGCTGTTGCGCCTCAAACTTGGATGTGGAAAGGCTTTCCGATTTGTTACCAGGCTGCGGGTTCCCAGGGCCCTGCGGTGGTGTTTGTCCACGGTTTTGGCGCTTCTTGGGGCCACTGGCGCAAGAATTTGCCTGTTTTGGCTGCTAGTTGTCGCTGTTACGCGATCGATCTTATCGGTTTTGGCGGTTCTGCTAAACCCGCACCCAAACTTGAGATTGACTATACTTTTGAAACTTGGGGACAGCTAATTGCTGATTTTTGTCGGGAAGTTGCGGGCGGGCCTGCTTTTTTGGTGGGAAATTCGATCGGCTGCGTGGCAATTATGCAAGCGGCTGTTGATTTTCCCGACATTGCTTCTGGCGTAATTTTACTCAATTGTTCCCTGCGCTTGCTGCACGATCGCAAGCGCGCCGAAATGCCTTGGTATCGCAGTTTTGGAGCGCCCATTGCACAAAAAGTTTTAAATGTCAAGTGGATAAGTCAATTATTTTTTAAACAATTAGCCACGCCAAAAACAGTAAAAAAAGTGCTTTTGCAAGCCTATCACCAGCCGGAAGCTGTCACCGACGAACTTGTAGAAATCTTGTTAAAACCAGCGCGAGACAGCGGCGCTGTGGATGTATTTGTGGCATTTATCAGCTATTCTCAAGGGCCGCTACCGGAGGATTTGTTGCCGCGTTTGAAGTGTCCTGCTTTGATTATTTGGGGCGCAAATGACCCTTGGGAGCCGATCGCCCTGGGGCAAGAATTGGCAAAGTTTCCGGCTGTAGAAAAGTTTATTCCTTTGGAGGGAGTAGGCCATTGTCCGCAAGATGAAGCGCCGGAATTGGTCAATCCTATTTTACTCGATTGGATTAAAGAGCGATCGGCATTTACCGAAAATTAGTTCATTTTATTTGTAAAAAAATAGAAGACCCCGATACCCGACTTTTTGAACAAGTCGGGACTTAAACAAAAATCAGTGCTAAGCATGATACAATCCATTAAAGTCTGTTTTGGCTTGGTTTGGGATTAACATTTGTTTAAGTCCCGTTAAGAAATTACAGGCTATTGTAATTGAGGAATCATCAACGTTACACATATTAGGAGAAGGAGCAAGTAATGACTGATAGTGAACTCCAAGATGATGTCATCAAAACAGATGAGGATACTGCTGAAGAGGATAGTGGTGATAGTGGTGCATTGTATCCTTACGATCCAACTAAAGCAGATATTGATATTAGAGAAGAGCCTCAAACTATTTTTGAGTTATTGAGGAAATATGACAATGGCAAGCTTATTATCGAGCCAGAGTTTCAACGCAATAGAGTTTGGAAACCAGACCAAAAAAGTAAATTTATTGAATCTGTTATCCTAAATTTTCCCCTTCCTCCCTGGTATTTAAATCAAACAAAAGAGGGAAAACTAATTATTGTAGACGGTCTACAGCGGACTACAGCTTTATATGAATTTGTTAAGAATGAATTTAAATTAAGTGGTTTAGAAACATTAACTAGGTTGAATGGCTGCACCTTTTCAGAACTTAAAGAACTACCAGGTGACTATCAAACAAGGATTGAAGATAAAAAACTTAACATATACCTTATTAAGCCCTCTGTTCCCGTTAAAGTTGTCTATGATATTTTCAATAGAATTAACACAGGAGGAACTCAACTTGAACGTCAAGAAGTTAGAAACTGTATTTTTTCAGGAAAATCAACCAAGCTGCTAAAACAGTTATCAGAAAAAGAATATTTTAGAAAGGCTATAGACAACGGTGTTTCACCCCAAAGAATGAAGGATAGAGAAGTTATTTTGCGTTACTTGGCTTTTAAACTATTTGATTATGAAAAAGATTATGAAGGTGATATGAGTGATTTTGTAGAGAAAGCTATGAAAAAAATTAATTTAATGGATGATGGAGAAATAGAGATATTAGAAAAGGATTTTGAGCGAGTAATGAATTTAACTTTTGATTTTTTTGGCACTAAAAATTTTCGTTTGCCGTCGGGTAAAAATAGGGGAAGAATAAATATCGCAATTTTTGAATCTCTATGTTATTTTTTCTCTAAAATGAGCGATGAGTTTTTACAAGATCACAAGAAGTCTATTCAAGATAACTTTATTAAATTGCTTGAAAATCCCGAATACTTTGACGCTATAAGGTATTCCACGAGTAGCAAATCTAAAGTTATTACCCGCTTTAAACTAGCACAAAATATTTTAGGAGACGTAGAAAATGCTAACTAAAATAGAGTTAAAAAACTTTAAGTGTTTTAAAGATGAAATACAGTTTCCTTTAACACAGATCAACCTGTTAACAGGCATAAATGGGCGTGGTAAGTCTACTCTTTTACAAGCTTTGCTTTTAATGCGACAATCTATTGAGCATAGTGAAGTGACAACCCAAATTCTGTTGAATGGAAGTTGTGTAAGACTGGGTAATTTTGTTGATGTTAGAAATAGTAGTATCTCAAGAGATGAACCCATTGTACTTAAATATTATTTCCATGAAATTGTTCATCCCAATAAAGTTATTCATAAATGTATGGAATATTTATTAAGAGAAAATTTAGATGATGATATGGTAGCAAAAATCAGCGAGATTAACTTGTTGTGTAATAAATTTAATTTAGACAATTCTGTCACTACGGTACAGAGAAAGTATTTAAAAAAAGACAATACTAATGAATACTCAACTACTGAGAATGAACCAAAAAGATTGGGCGACTGTTCATTAATTAATTTAATACCTAATGATTCAAGTTTAATAGAAGATGAGGAATTTTATTTTAATTCCTTAGATGAATCTTTCAATTTTAGTCATATGCACTACATTTCAGCCGATCGCATTGGCCCACAAGAATTTTATTTCAAGTCCACTTTGAAAAAGTTTCCTAATGTAGGTGCAAAAGGCGAATTTACCGTAAATTTGCTTTATACAAAAAGAAATCATTTAGTTAATGATATGTTGTGCTTAGGAGACAATGCAAAGACATTATCTAATCAAACAGAAGAATGGCTAAGTTATGTTTTTGAGGGAGCTAAAGTAGAAATATCACAATCAATAAGTAACATTTTAGAACCTTTATTTAATACCAACGCTTCAAAAGATCGTTATAAACCAGCTAATGTTGGCTTTGGATACCATTGCATTTTGCCAATTATTGTTTCAGGATTAATTGCTAGAAAAGGTGAAATATTAATTGTAGAAAACCCAGAAGCGCATTTACACCCAAAAGCGCAATCGCGACTAACTCGCTTTCTAGCTAAGGTTAGCAGTTGTGGCGTACAAGTTTTTATTGAATCACATAGCGATCATATTTTAAATGCCTTGCGAATAGCTGTGCTTGATAAAATTATCGACCATGAAAATTTAAATATATTATACTTACAGCTAAATTCAGAGCAACCAGTGGTACAAATTCCTGTTCAACCTAATGGAGGAATTGAAGAATGGCCGAAAGGATTTTTTGACCAAATGGATAAAGATTTTGAACGTCTTTTTGGAATCTAAAATGGAAATTTTTATTAATGAAGTATCCCTTGAGGGACAGTATCTTAATGATGTCGAATTCAAAGAAGCAGTAATATTTTTTAAAGCTATTTTTGATTTGATTAATGAAAAAATTAAAGATAAACAGATATATAAGGATAGTAAATTATTTGTCAACTATGAAGCGGTAAAAGGCTCTGATTTTAATCAAAGCTTAAATCAAATTAAAGATAAATCACTTAAACTAGCCTTCAAGAATGTTTTTTTAATAAATTAAATCCTAAAGAATGGCGTAAAGAACAAGTACATTCTTCAACAGACTCGTTTGATTGTTTGATGATTAATGAACAGTACAAGGTTGTAAATGATACATCATTAGCAGAAATAGCTGAGAGAAAATTACAAAACAGTAGTTCAACCTATTTATTGATTAATTTTATCAATTCCAGTTTTCGCCTTGTTCATCCACATATTACTAATTGTTGCTTAATTACTATCGTTAAAAATAATGATGAAGTAAATTGTATAAAATTAGATGGTCTTGATAATAAATCTGCGCTTGAAGATTGGCTAGAACATACATTTAATTTAAGCTGTTCAGTATATGATGAACTTTCTAATGACCCTCCCAGAGATGAGCAAACTATACTAAGAGAAAAAGACAAATTTGAAAAAACTTCATCCAGGTATCATGGCAGAGCTATCTACCGCGAAGTAGCTACAGACCTATATTGGTATGTAGATAATTTACATTTCGGGAAATCCGCTCACTTAGAAGTGTTTAATAAAGATAAATCTCATGTTGGAGAAGCTGATATAAAAGGCAAGATTGATGAGTGTAAACAAGATCCCAAAAAACTATTAGACATTCCTAGTCGCAGAAAGGAAAAAGACGAAGAGACATTAATTTGCCTTGACGACTGGGTTTGAGCCTATTTTCAAGATAACTTTTGTCTGAGTCCCGCTATTGCATTTTCCTTCTTCCTTGTGCTAGTAGAAACCGTACTACAGCAAAAGCGTTAAAGTGAACAAAAAACCTGTCTCAAATTTAATGACTTCCCCAATTTCTCCCGATCGCCGTTTCTTAAAATATCGAATTGCCCTGCTCATCAGTATAATCGGGATTATCCCTTTAGGTTACATAGTGAGATTTTCTCGCGGCCCTGCACCGGAATGGTTCAACGACTCTTTTGGGAGCATAGCTTATGAGGTATTTTGGATTTTGCTGGTAGTTCTGATCTTGCCGCGATTTTCGCAAATTAGGGCGGCTGTAGCTGTGTGTCTAGCTACCTGCGGAGTAGAGTTTCTCCAACTGTGGACACATCCGTTTTTACAAGCAATGCGAGCTACTTTACCCGGAAGGCTGATTTTGGGAAATCACTTTAGTTGGTCAGATTTTATCTCTTATTTTGTGGGGAGTTTTTTAGGTTTGTTGTGGGTGCGATGGCTTCATTTCACTTGCTTCCGCTTGTAAGTTGTACTGCATTTAAATTGTATATCTCGACGAGCAGAGCCAAAATCGTCAAATCCTCTCCCCATCTCTCTAACACCATAGACAATCTAGCTCCACAAAATCTTAATGATATGGTTGGGGTTATTTTCACATTAGCTAAGCGATCTGGTTAACTTACAATTGAGAATTTTTAGGAGTTGAAGTGGGAGCTATATTTCCGCGATCTCGCCATAGCAACAACGGAATGCTTAACGTTCCTAAAATCATCACAACTCCCGTCAGAATCCAAACTAGCACACGATTTGGGCGATAATCACTTCGCTCAATTTGCCAGAAAACTCGATTGTAACGCCATGCTGCTAAGGCAATCACCGCAATCCCAAAAACGACCAGACTCAGCCCTAAAGTTTCGGAGTTGAAGAAGGGAGGAGAGGAAACTTCTTGCTGAGTTACTGTAGCTTGAAATTGACGGAGAAATAAACTGAACCGAGCAATCGCAAACCCAAAACCAATTAAAGCGAGTGAAGTTCGCAACCATGCCAGAAAGGTGCGTTCATTTGCCTGATGTTCGCGCTGTCGGTCTATTTTAGCACCCTTGTTCATCAACCCTACCTTTATAAAATATCTTAAGCTTTCCCTTGTTGATTATTGTTTCACTTGTGATTGCGGAGGGCAGTATCGGTCTTGCGATCGTGATTCATCATCACCAAAAAAGATAGTATCAGTAAATCGACAAAAAAGCGATCGCCTCCATCTCTACCAACACAAAAGAAGAGGACACAGCAATGCTGTGTCCCTACAAATACCCCAGTTATAATCCAGTTTAAAAAGACTTAGCCGCACCGCCGGACTGAGCCTTTTTCTCCAACCAATCCTGACCCAATCTGATTGTCACATCCGACTGCAAAGAACCGGTACTCTCAACCAGCACATCTCCAAAACCCAAAAACTGGCGAATCGCTTGAGCACCTTTAATATCGCCCTGTTGAGCTACTAGAGTAGTTACCTCCAGCGGTTCGGGCCAAGCTTTATAAACCTGAACATTCCGATAACCGGCTTGAGTCAGAGTATTGACCAAATCTTCAACAGCCGATGGATCTCCGGTACTATCTTGAATCGCCACATTCAGAAAAGTCGAATCAGCATTCTCAATTTGCCAAGTATTTTGGCCGAAGTCAAAATGTTCCGCCACCATAGTTTCGATGGCATATTGGTCGGGCAACCAAAAACTTGCCTTGTAGTCCTTAGAATCGCTAAATTTACCGGGAACCATCAACATCTGCACGCCAGCGCGATCGGTTTGAGTAGCAAAACCAGCCAAAGCTACCAATTCTTCTATACTCAAATTGGTGTCAAGGTGAGACTGAATCACCGATAAAATCTTCGGTAGTCGAGACAGCAAACCTACATTAACTTCCTGTTCCACAAAAGCCCGCATCAACAATTGCTGGCGCTGCACCCGCCCGATATCGCCCAAATCGTCGTGCCGGTAAAGCAAATATTGCACGATTTGTTCGCCGTTTAGTTTCTGCTTGCCAGCCTTTAAATCTATATATAAATGCTGGCTTTCATCGGTATACTTCATGTCTTTAGGGACATTAATAGTAATGCCACCCAGGGCATCGACTAAACTTTTGATTCCTTGAATATTGACTGTGACATAGCGGTCAATTCCCACGCCGCCTAAGAGTCCGCTGACTGACTTGGCTGACGAAGCCGGGCCGCCGTAGTAATTGGCTTCGTTGATTTTCACAACACCCCTGCCTTCAACATAGGTGCGGGTGTCTCGCGGAATGGAAAGCACGCTTAACTTTTTATTTTGAGGGTCAAACCTAACCAATAGCATGGTATCGGTTAACCCCTTGAAAGAGTTTTGCCAGACCTCGTATCCCAGCTCCTTATCGGCATGGCCGTCGATGTCTGAACTCAGAACTTTAAGTCCTAAAACTAAAATATTAACTGGGCGAGTCAGCTCCGGCATTTTCATGTTGAGCTTTGCCATGTCGCCTTGAGAAAATACTGCTGCTTCTTCAGGGCTCAACTTTTGTTGCTGAAGTGGCGTTGTAGAAAGGGAGACGGCTAGCAATGCTCCGGCTGTGGCTGAGAGCATTGCTACTCCAGCCAAACCAAAACCAAAACCCAGCCAGCGGCCTCGATGGGGCTGGGAAGCTTTTTTGGTTGCAGGTTGAGCAGTTGATTGTTGGATAGGGTCTTGATTAGGAATTTTTTGAGCTGGCACTGGCTTCCTCACACACAACAAAAATAAAAAAGATAATGGCAATATGTAGTATCAAGCTGAAGACGCACTCAATCAATAGGGTAGGGGCTTAAAAGAACCCTAAATTATGATAAATGTTTGCCTACTACTTGCTCGGCTACGCGACTAATTCCGGGCAACCATAGCGGTTGACGCTTCCAGAGGCGAACCATCAGTCCCAGAGCAACGATGAAATAGCTGGTGGTTAGCAGGCTACTCATTAATAACATGGGAAGTGTCGGAGATTCCGCAGAAATCGCTCCAGCTTCTAAAAGAATATGTCCTAAGAGCCAACTAAAAGCAAGGGCAATTGCCAAGCGGCTGATGGCTTTGCGTTCGGGACTACCCTGACGGCGGTAAAGAGTCCACAGGGCGGGGAAAAAGCCGATGACAGGGATCATTAATACAAACAGACTTGCACGATCGAGTTCAGGATTTTCTAAGGGATCTGTATTTTTCATAATTCGCTACTCAAAATTTGCAGCAGGTCTAGTTTTGCACAAAAGTTATTTGTTAGACGGAAAATTTATATCCTAAACCAAAATTCGGAGAGCAGGGCAGGTTTTGCACAAAACTTGTTTGTTAGAAGCAAAATTTTTCCGCTAAACCTGCCCCTACCTATTATTCACAACTTTTCGACCCGGAGACTCGTATTTTGATAAACTGGATACAGCACAGCAGACAGGAGAACAGACTTAGCCATGACCCAATCCCAAAAATCAATCGTTATTGCTCCATCCATATTATCAGCAGATTTTAGCCGTCTTGGAGAAGAGATTCAGGCTGTCGATCGAGCTGGGGCTGACTGGATTCACGTAGATGTGATGGACGGTCGCTTTGTTCCTAATATTACTATCGGGCCGCTGATTGTTGAGGCAATTCGCCCCGTTACTACCAAGGTGATCGATGTCCACTTGATGATTGTGGAGCCGGAGAAGTACGTCGAGGACTTCGCTAAGGCTGGTGCTGACATTATTTCGGTTCACGCCGAGCATAATGCTTCGCCTCACTTGCACCGCACTCTCGGCCAAATTCGGGAATTGGGCAAAATGGCTGGTGTGGTTCTGAATCCTTCGACGCCGCTGGAGTTGATCGAGTACGTGCTGGAACTGTGCGATTTGGTGCTGATTATGAGCGTCAATCCCGGCTTTGGTGGTCAAAGTTTTATCCCGGCTGTTTTGCCGAAAATTCGCCAGTTGCGTAAAATGTGCGACGACAAGGGCCTCGATCCTTGGATTGAGGTAGATGGCGGTTTGAAGGGGAACAATACTTGGCAGGTTCTGGAAGCGGGCGCAAATGCGATCGTCGCTGGTTCTGCTGTGTTTAAGGCGAAGGATTACGCAGGCGCGATCGAGGGTATCCGCCACAGCAAGCGTCCGACTCCAGAGTTGGCTGCGGTTTAATCAAAGATTTTTCGAGTTTTTCTGGTTTTTCTCGTTCCCAGCCTGCTTTGGCTGGGAACGCATTTTTATACTCGGTTTCCAAGAGTCAGGAATTACTTATTTCGAGACAGATGCGAGAATGCTTTCCATCTCAGAAAGCTCGACCGCCCCGGAGAAAGTTGTGCCGTTCATAATAAAAAAGGGAGTGCCTTCAATACCTAGTTGTTGAGCGAGTTGCACGTCTTTGGCAATAGCGGCTTCGGCGGCGGGGCTGTTGCGATCGGTGTTAAATTTATCTAATTTTAGATTGAGCTTTTGGGCGATCGATGTGTACAATGGCTCGCCTAACTCTTTCTGTCCTTCAAACAAAGCGCTGTAATATTCCCAGAATTTGCCCTGCTGCCCAGCAGCCCAAGCTGCTTTAGCTGCTGGCAGCGCTTGAGGGTGAATAGAAGTCAAGGGTAAATGCTTGTAAGCTAAAGTAACTTTGTCCTGGTGTTTTGCCATAAACTGCTTGACAGTATCGTGAGCGCGCGCGCAAAACGGACATTGAAAGTCAGAGAATTCTAAAAGTACAATCTGCTGCGAAGCTGAACCCGTGCTGGGAGAATCCCCGATCGCAGATTTGGGATTAGTTTTCATGTCCTGCAAAAATGACTGCTGCGCTGCTTTGAGAGACTGCTGCTGCTGTTGCTGGTACGCTTGTACCGACTCTAAAATTGCTTGCGGATTTTCGCGGATAACCTGCAAGACTTGCTCTTTAAACTTGGGATCGACTGAATTGCCAGCCGCTGACTGCGCGGGGGAACAACCGATAAATACCAGGCAACCTGCCAGGAGTGCAGCCAAGCACAAGGCTTGCTGGCTGCGGAGTTTTCGCCAAATAGTGGATACGTTCATCTTTTTTTTCTGATTCACAGCAACACTTAATCCTACATTTAATTTTGCTGAGTGTCAGGTATGCCGCTGTTGACTGCTGTCCAGCTTTTTTTAGCTTTGAGCAATAATTAGCCATTGGCAATCGGTAATTCGTAGTCGGTAATTTGCCTGGGGTATTAATCACCCGAACACCTACTAACCTAATAATTAAGATTTAAATCATGAGAATTTAATATAATATAAATTTGCCTCAAACGACTCAATAAAAAAGGTTTGTAGTGAGGACTTTAGTCCTGCTCAGATTCTGAGGACTAAAGTCTTAACGACAAACACGATCGCGGTTATTTTACAGGACTAGATATAAAATATAAAAGGACGATCGCCCCGGCGATCGTCCTCTTATTTGCTGCACTGCACGTATTATCAGCTTTTAAGCTTGTCTGAATCAGAGACTATTTGCGATTGTTGAGCCATTTAGCCGCAACTATTCCCAAGATACCCACAACAACGGGATTTCCCAAAAACTTCATCAAACTCGGCTGTTCTGCTAGCACTTCTCGGAAAATATCTGGGTGATTGTGATAGGTAAACGAGGCCAGCTTGGTAACATCGTCAGCATTCATGCGGCTGGCGTGGTGGGTAGAAAGTCCTAGCTGCTTTTCCAATTGGCGATCATCCAATCCTCTCTTGCCCAAATGCTTGAAGAATTCCCGCGCTACATCGTCGCGTTCGTTTGGCTTAATTTGGGCGATCGCCTTTTGCAATTCCGGTTCCAACTGAGCCGGCGGGAGGGAGTCGTGATTCAGGGAACGCCCGAATAATTGTTTGCGCTGAGCAGGCGAAGTTCTCTGAGCAAAATCGTCAAAGTTTTCGTAATCTTCACCAGTTGTCTCCGGCATCATTTCTCGATCGCCCTGAGCTAAATCGTTCATGATTTGACGCTTGTAATTATCGCTGCTACTCATGGTAACTCTCTTCCAATCTACACAACATTTCAGTCTTAAATTGAGTTAGTTTCGCCTTCAAAAAACTACGGAATATTAAACCGCCACGCGGCTATCATTTAAGCTTGCTAACCCGGTCAAGACTTGTATTCAATCTGATTTGATTGCTGGTCGTACTTAGCAGTCAAAATCAGTTTTTTGTCAGGAGCGTAAACCAAAACACTTACATCCTGATTTGGGAAATTGCGGTGAAAACCTTGTGCTAAAGATTTCGCCAAATCTTTCACTTCAGTCGGGCGGACTTGCGGGGTAATTACAACTCCCAATTTATTATTGTCACGCACGTAAGCATCCTGAACCAGACCCTGAGCCGTCTTTGTTACCCATTGACCAAAATCTTGACCTGCGGGGGTATTGCCACGTTCTAGCTGTGCGTAATAACCCTGACTGCCGCCAATTGCTACAGGTACATCAGTCGGTTTTTGGGTTTTAATGCTGGGCGCGCAGGCAGTCGTAACAGCCAGCATTAAAACCAAGAGTAAGCCCGCAATTACTTTGCGACTCTGCTGCAATAAACTCACCTTTTTTCCTCCGTTCTGAAAACAAGTTGAATAATTGAAAGGGTCAGGTTGATTGACCCTCTCAATTAGTATGAGGCTTAGTCTAGTTTCTTTTTGAGCTCATCTTTTACATCTTCGATCGCGTGACCAGCTTCAGCTTGTTTTTGCTTGGCTTTGCCTTCTGCTTTATCTTTCGGATCGCCAGTAACATTGCCTAGGGCTTCTTGAGCAGCGCCTTCGATGTTTTTGCCAGTTGCCTTTGCTCTATCTTCAACGCTCATCGGTTTCTCCCTATGTGTATCTAATTTGACATTTTTTACTTAAACTCATCATAGGTAACTAGGAGCTGCGTTGCACTCTACCTCTAGGAAGAAAGAATGAATAACAAATGGAATAGGGAATAGGGAATAGGGAATAGGTATTTTCGGTCTTGAAGCAACTGCCACTTTCCTACTTAATTTTTGTGGTTTTTACCTTTTATGCTGGTTGTAATGAAGTATTTATGTAAAAAAAATGGTGTATGGTCACCCATACACCCAAGACTTTTTTTAAGCAATAAAAAAAAATACTTTTGATCTTTTGATTTAATTCTGCCTTCTGCCTTCCCAAGGGGAGTGTGGGCCAGACCACATTTTACCCACACGCTAAAAAAAGACTATTAGTTTTAATCTACCTTGTGATGGCATTCTTCATCTATTTTGTGCTGAAGTTCTTCTTTCAACTGTTCGACAGCGCGCATAGTTTGAGCATCTTCTTGTTTTTGCTGACCCAGGGCTTTTTCTGTTTCCTCGCCGAGCAATATTTCCCTAGATTTTGGTAGCGTGACTTGATTTTCGCTGTCCGTGTGGATCGCGTTTTCTTGAGTATTCATTAGTTTTTCCCCTATTGTTTGCAAAATTTATTTTTAACAAGGGTACTTAGAAGTTAACCTTATATTTATAATAAGGGAAATCACGAAGGCTTCCCTCTGTCTGAAGGGAGATAGGGGCTGGGGAATAGTTTTGAGTTTTGAGTTTTATAGTTAAGATAAATTACGGAAACTGCGATTAGCCCCAAAGGAGAGAGGGGAAGGGGAATAGTGCGTGAGATTGCTTGGTGAGTGGCAAGGCGCGGGCAGTGAATGAGTTGGGGAAAGGGGAGGAGGGAGGAGAATTTTTTTGCGGCGCGATCGGCATAAGTACCTTTTCTCGGTTCTTTGATGAGGCTGTTTCGACATCCTTGACATACTCCCCGACCGTCGCGGACGGAGATTCTAATTCATGGTTCATCGAAGTCCACTTGCTATCTCAGGGTGCATCGTCAATAGTAGAGGGGGTCTTCTCCCCACACTTTCCTTCTTTCGAGGCGGATACCTCTGGCCCAGAGGTATCGTTTTGCCGCTCCATCCCTAGCATCTTCATTCCCTTTTTCAGGATAATTAAAGTCAGTGAAGTAGTCGCCTCCTCCACTGCCAAAACTGAACGTGATAGTTTCCCATCATTCCGCTCCTCAATAAAACGGCTGTTGTCATCAGTAAGTCGTTACCAACATATCGTTTTCCCACGCCCAAAGCCTTCCTTCCACTGTTGGCTTAGGTTTAGCACTTTTGCAGCTAGATTTGTTACCGAGATTGCCATCATTAGCAGTTTTTGTGTCGTGGCAATGTCGATGGAGTCATTGCCAATTATCATACGATTCCCTTCCACTTTGCGATTTGGGGATGACGTGATCAACCTCTATCTTTGAAGTAGTTATCGCAGTGATCACATTTCCATTTTTGTCCCTTGAGTAGTTTAGACACTTTTACGGGTATTTCGAGGCGTACTCCCATTCTTGAACTGGAGCATCTCAATGAAAGCAGGCAAGCTAGAAATTGGAGTGGGGAGTCATGAGCCAGGAGGAAAGAGGAAGAAGGAAAGAGCTAGAATAAGTGTTTTTACAAATATGAGATGCTCCCAACCCACGCGACTTATTTATTACTTGTGCAACTTTTATGTAGTGTCTTTTGTGACTTTCATTGCTGGGGGTGATAATAGTGTGAAGTTCCAGGATTTTGCCATTAACTTTGCCTGATGTGTTTTGCCCAACAGGGAATTGTCTGATGTTTAATCCTAAGAAATCGAACCCGGGTTTTTCATTTAGGGTAAGCCCATTTTAACGAGAGTCCAAAGTATGCTAAAGTTAAAATCGTTCGGCATTTGGGAGTAATTGTTGTAACTGTTCATAGGGTAGACCAAGTAATCGCTGTGTTTCTTGATGATTCTCTTCAATATAATTCAGTATCTCGCTCATGTTTATGTTTAAAAAAATGTCTGGTTCTTTTCCCACATAAGGGGAATATTTGGGAGATATCTAAAGAATAGTGCCTAAAAAGAATTGAGACATAAATGCCTAATCTTCATTTAGAATTTTCCCGAAAACAACCCGACTATAACTTAATTAAATTAGTATGGCACTCGATAAATATATATTATTGTAAATCGATTTTTTATATTAATTTCAGAGCTAGAATATTTATGGCATCACCTCTTAAATCAAGGAAAATTAATAATTAAATGGGGTCGCCCAATCAAAAACAAGGGTAATGCTTGTATGACAGTTTAAATGTGCAACCGCTTAGACGTGCTACGTGGTTCTAAAAATCAAAAATTTTTGCAATGCCAGCACCACCAACTTTCTACTTATGGAATTAGTCAAGACTGAAGTATAGACAATTTATTAGAGGAAGCCTACTCTGCCGCATATCTTAGCCGTATCATGTGTTGCTTAGTTCACCCTACTTCAGGCCGTTTCACCTGAGTTCGGCTCAGTCGAGGCAACTGCTAGTAATTGAGCAGCCTGCACGTTACTCATTGCAACTTCCCAAATGCCTTTTGCACAATAGCTGTAAAAGTCACGAACAGGCAGACACAATGAAAGCTACTGGTAAGGTGTATACAATTGATTTGGCTGGTAATCAGTATCAAAGCCCTCGCTATTTGCAAAGTCGGGCCAGGATTAACTCGCTCATCGACCATTATATGTCATTGGAAGTTTTGAGCGATCGACTTTCCGATCTACCCCAGCAATTTTCCACCCCGCATCCCCGCCCTTGGGAACCCATAGATTGGCAAAGAATCAATCGCGACCAAATTATTGGTGTCAAGCCAGAAATCTTTTTGCAAATATTGGCAAGTGCGGCAGAAATTGAAGCTCCCATCCGCAGCTACGGTAGAGAAAGCTGGTGCTACTTACAGCATATTTACCCGCAAATGGCGCGGTTTATGGGAGGAATTTTTGATGACAATGGCAACATTCTAGAGATAGGTGTCTGGGAAAAAGAAGAACGCCAACATTGCCCGACATTTAGGAAAATTTACCAGCAACTTACAGGGGAAAAACTGCAAGTAAAACCCAACTCTGTGAATGGCTGTCAATCCACAGGTGACGCTTGGCAAGATACCTATAAACACGTGATTAGTCGCCTGAGTACCGAGTGGGGAGCTACTTCTGTTTATTTATGGTTGATGGTACACTCAACTGGAGCGTTGCAACAGGCAATTTCCCAGCCTTTACAGGATGAACTCAATCATTTGGCTAAGTTTTGGGGTTTCAGTCGCTGGGCATTCTCCCAGAGTTATTTCAATCAACTAAAAGGCTCTACCAAAAACCTGATTGCTTTGCTGAAACACCATCAGATTGAACGCACGCACGGTAACGATGTGTTTAATACTTCACTTAGTCTCAAACAGCTTTCTTTGGTGTTGGAATTGACTTTTACATTCACACGAGTGATGGTGCGTTTGCGGCGCTGGAACCGAGAGCTCAGTCGCAGTTATCTCAGACATTTGTTTGGTACTGCGCCGATGGTTGATGCACCGCGCCATGTCGCTTAAATCTGAGATATTGCATGAGATTCATGAACAGGCAAGATGCCTGTTCCACAAGAGTTCAATTTTATTGGGTTAAGGTGTACCCTAAGCACCCAGCTATGTTAAAGTGCTGACAGATATACTCGTTTTAATCTTGAAGAATACAGCGCATGAATCAAAGTTTAATGAATCTGTAACGATCGCACTTCAGAGACAATTGAAATTAAAAGGTACTATCGATCATGCAAATTACGATCGACCTTCCCGACAATCTCCCCCTGACTGAAGTTGAATTTATCATTCCCATTGACAGATAGACTCTGGTTTGAGAGGGCAAATTTCAGGAGCGATCGGATTTCCGTTGAGATGGAGTTTTTTCAGGTTAGTCAGGGATGCTAGCGGTTTGATATCGCTGATTTGATTCTTGTCGAGATAGAGAGAGTTAAGGTTAGTCAGGGATGCTAGCGGTTTGATATCGCTGATTTGATTCTTGTCGAGGTAGAGAGAGTTAAGGTTAGTCAGGGATGCTAGCGGTTTGATATCGCTGATTTGATTGTTGAGGAGGTTGAGCACAGTCAGGTTAGTCAAGGATGCTAGCGGTTTGATATCGCTGATTTGATTATTGCCGAGGCTGAGCGAAGTCAGGTTAGTCAAGGATTGTAGTGGTTTGATCTCACTGATTTGACTGTTGTCGAGGCTGAGCGAAGTCAGTTTAGTCAATGATGCTAGTGGTTCGATGTCGATGATTTGATTATTATTGAGGCTGATCACAGTCAGGTTAGTCAAGGATGCTAGCGGTTTGATGTCGCTGATTTGATTCTTGTCGAGGTAGAGCCGAGTCAGGTTAGTAAAGGATACTAGCGGTTTGATGTCGATGATTGGATTATTGCCGAGGTAGAGCACAGTCAGGTTAGTCAAGGATGCTAGCGGTTTGATGTCGCTGATTTGATTCTTGTCGAGGTAGATCACAGTCAGGTTAGTCAAGGATGCTAGCGGTTTGATGTCGCTAACTTTATTCTCGTACAGGACGAGCCGATTCAGTTTGGTCAAAGATGCTACTAGCGGTTTGATGTCGCTGATTTGATTATTGCCGAGGTAGAGCTCTGTCAGGTTAGTCAAGGATGCTAGCGGTTTGGTGTCGCTGATTTTATTGTTGGTGAGATACAGTGTCGTGAAACTTGAAAGTTTCCGATCGCCCTCAACACAATCAGTAGTCCCCGCTTTCTCCAACAGCACATCAACAGTATGTTTAGTTTCAGGACTCAAATCGGCTTTTTGGCGGCACCAATCAGCAAATGTTTTGTTTGCCGATCGCACTTCTGCGGCCTTCACAGACAGTTTATTTCCACATGATGCTAGGCCGATCGCACTAAAAGCAACTACGATCAACCTTGATAAATTAATGTGTTGCTGTGCAACTATAAATTTTATCATCTTGCCTCTCTAATTTTCTAAATAGACAATGGCAGGTTGGCAAACTGTCACGATACTGCCATAAAGTTCTAAAATAGCTCTCATATTCAACTTATAGCCAATAATTTTATCTCCGAAAACTCAGGAAGATACCTTATGAACCGCCCACCATCTTACACATCATCTGAAATGACTGATCGCGATCGTGCGAACCTCAACCGCCTAATTGATTACAGTTCCATCCAATCGATACCCGAAATTTGGGCGATCGTCAAACAAAAATTCGGTCAAACCGTCGCCCTCCACGACCCCCACAGCCAGCCCGAAATCAAATTCACCTACACCGACCTGTACCAACAAATCCAGCAATTCGCCGCCGGCTTACAAGCCCTAGGCATCGAACCAAATCCCGAAGAAGCAGTCCCTCCCCGCATCGCCCTCTTCGCCGACAACAGCCCCCGCTGGCTGATAGCCGACCAAGGTATCATGATGGCCGGGGCCGCAAATGTTGTTCGAGGCGCCACCGCCGACCCCGAAGAACTCCTGTACATCATCCAAGACAGCGGCAGCACCGCCTTGGTAGTCGAAAACCTGGCATTACTGAAAAAACTGCAACACCGCCTCCCTGATTTGCCCATTCAACTCATCGTCCTCCTGTCCGAGGAAGAACCGGAAACCAGCCAAACCCTAAGCACAGTCAAATTTTCTCAAGTGATGACTACAGGGGCCAACCGTCCCCTCAAACCCTCCAACCACAAGCCTCAAACCCTCGCCACTCTCCTCTACACCAGCGGCACCACCGGCAAACCCAAAGGCGTCATGCTGACTCATGGCAACCTGCTGCACCAACTCAACACCTTGGGCACAATTCTCCAGCCCGAAGCCGGCGACGGCGTCCTCAGTATTCTGCCCAGTTGGCACGCCTACGAACGCAGCGTCGAATACTTCCTGCTTTCCCAAGGATGCACGCAAATTTACACCAATATTCGCTATTTCAAACAAGACTTTAAAACTTACAAACCCCAGTACATGGTCAGCGTTCCGCGCCTCTGGGAATCGATTTACGAGGCCGTACAAAAGCAGTTTCGGGAACAACCACCTAAGAAACAAAAATTGGTGAATTTCCTGTTATCTGCCAGCCAGCAATACATTGAGAACCGCCGCATTTTCCAAGGATTAACTCTCAGTTTGAAACCTGCTTCTGCTTCGGAAAAACTAATCGCCCGCACCAAAAGCATTCTGTGGTCGCCCGTACACGCCCTCGCCGAAAAATTGGTTTACAAAAAAGTCAGGGAAGCTACAGGGGGACGCTTAAAATGGGCCATTAGCGGCGGCGGTTCTTTGGCAACGCATTTAGACAATTTCTTTGAAATAGCTAATATCGGCTTGTTGGTGGGATATGGTTTAACCGAAACGTCCCCGGTTTTAACCGTCCGTCGCCCTTGGCACAATCTTAAAGGTTCCGCAGGACAGCCGATCGCCCATACGGAAATTAAAATAGTAGACCCAGAAACCAGACAGCAACTGCCCACAGGCCAGCGCGGCTTGGTATTGGCGCGGGGGCCGCAAATTATGGCAGGTTATTATCTTAATCCCCAAGCGACTGCCAAGGCGATCGACCCCGAAGGCTGGTTTGACACCGGCGATTTAGGCTGGCTGACACCGGGAAACGACTTAGTTTTGACCGGGCGGGCCAAAGATACGATCGTCCTCAGCAACGGCGAAAACATCGAACCGCAGCCCATAGAAGATGCCTGCGTCCGCAGCCCCTACATCGACCAAATTATCGTAGTAGGCCAAGACCAGAAATCGATCGGTGCCTTAATTGTCCCCAATCCAGAAGCCGTACTCAAATGGGGCGAAACTCAGACTCCCCCATTACAGGAAATTGACTGGAATAGCAAGACAATTCAAGACTTATTCCGCCAAGAGTTGAACCGGGAGGTGAAAAATCGCCCTGGATACCGCGCGGACGATCGGATCGGCCCGTTCCGGTTGATTCAGGAGCCATTTTCGATGGAAAATGGAATGTTGACCCAGACCCTGAAAATTAAGCGCCCGGTTGTGACGGAACACTACCGCGATATGATTGACGAGATGTTTTGAAATATTCGCAGGACTTGGGGAATGGAAAAGAAAAAATTATCCCAACACCCGAGTCCCAAGTCCGAGTCCTCAGTCCTCAGCCATTAGTTCATGTTTACCAACTAATGACTAATGCCTAATTCCTAATTGACAAGCAACAACTTTATGGAACCACAATTACTCTTGAAGCGATCGATTAACGTTAAAGTCGTCGTTACTCCCCGCTGGAAAGAAGAAGCTCAACAGCAACTCCAAGCCCAAATCAACCAAATAGACTCTCAGCTACAACAGTTAGAAATGCAAGGGCAGCGGATGGTTTCAGAAATCCAAAAGCAAAACCTGCAGCCCCCAGGCCCGCAAGTAATGCAGCAAATAGAAAACATTCAAGTGCAGGTGAATCAAAGAAAAAGCGAACTGCTAGAACAGAAAAACCAAAACCTGCAACAGCTTCAGCAAGTGCAGGTGCTAGACCTGGAACAAGAAGTGAGTCAAGGTCAAATTGACGGCACATTCACTGTCGGCCTGGGAGAAAACTTGATTCAAAAAATGCAAGTAGAAATTCTCCTCCGCGACGGCATAGTCGAAGAAATTCGAGGTGATATTTAGAAATTGGTAAGTGGTAATTGGCGATCGGTAATTGGCAATTGATTTTGAGTCAACAGTCACACATCAAGAATGCGAGAGACTGGCATAATAATAAGTATTGCCGGTGGCCGATCGCCAATTATCAATCGCCAATTACCGATCGCCAATTACCAACTCACAAGGACTTTTTACAGATGATTCGCGAAGTTTTCATGCCAGCCCTGAGCTCTACCATGACAGAGGGCAAAATTGTTTCCTGGGTCAAATCCGCCGGAGACAAAGTAGAAAAGGGCGAAACCGTAGTCGTGGTTGAATCCGACAAAGCCGACATGGATGTCGAGTCTTTCTACGAAGGCTATCTAGCAATAATTATTGTACCAGCCGGCGAAGTTGCGACCGTGGGAGCTGCGATCGCCCTAGTCGCAGAAACAGAAGCCGAAATCGCAGAAGCTCAGAAACAAGGAGCCGGCGCGCCAGCCGCCCCAGCCCCAGCCCCAGCCCCAGCCGCCCCAGCCCCAGCCCCAGCCCCAGCCCCAGCTACCGCATCAGCAGGTTTGCAGCAAAACCTCAGCCGCCAAAACGGCCGCAGCATTGTTTCTCCCCGTGCTCGCAAGTTAGCCAAAGAATTTAAAGTAGATTTGAATTCGATCAAAGGCAGCGGCCCCAACGGCCGGATTGTCGCAGAAGACGTGGAAGCTGCAGCCGGTAAAGCCCAACCTGTTCCGGTTCAGCAACCAGTCACAGTCCCGGCAACACCCGCAGCCGCAGCACCCGCAGCCGCAGCAGCCAAACCTGCACCCGCACCAGTCCCAGCAGTGGCGCTTTCGGGTAACAGAGTACCGATGAACGCGCTGCAAAATGCGGTAGTCCGCAATATGGAAGCAAGTTTGAGCGTGCCCTGTTTCCGCGTCGGCTATACAATTACTACTGACAATCTGGACAAACTCTACAAACAAATTAAGTCGAAAGGCGTCACGATGACGGCTTTGCTGGCAAAAGCAGTAGCAGTAACTTTACAAAAACATCCTCTGCTGAATGCTTGTTATGTGGAGTCGGGAATTCAACACCGGGCTGATATTAATGTGGCGGTAGCGGTGGCTATGGACGGCGGCGGTTTGATTACGCCGGTGTTGCAAAATGCCGATCGCCTCGATATTTATTCTCTCTCCCGCACTTGGAAGGATTTAGTCGATCGCGCCCGCACCAAGCAGTTGAAGCCTGATGAATACAGCACGGGCACTTTTACTCTCTCCAATTTGGGAATGTTTGGAGTAGATAAGTTTGATGCGATTTTGCCGCCGAATCAAGGCTCGATTTTGGCGATCGGCTCTTCGCGGCCACAAGTCGTAGCTAACGAGGAAGGTTTGATGGGAGTGAAGCGCCAAATGCAAGTGAATATTACTTGCGATCACCGGATTATTTACGGTGCTGACGCTGCATCTTTCTTGCAAGATTTAGCTAAATTGATTGAGACAAATCCTCAATCTTTGACACTTTAATTAGGACTAAAGTCCTGACTACAAACCTTACTCTGAGGTTCGTAGTCAGGACTTCAGTCGGGAACATCTCAGTATTGCAAAAAGGATTTTTATTATTATAGAACCCATTTGACATCTTTTGTAAAATCCTTACAGGGCAACTATTCTAGCCTAAATTTAGAATTCTACTGATTCGCCCCAAACCTAGTTGTGGTAATAAGTCTGGAATAGATGTCAAATGGGTTCTATAGGCCTGAACTATGCCTACAGCCATACCCTCGATAATAAAGAAAGCATCTCCAAATTGAACGTTAATAACGTGTAATTTCTCAGCGTTAAAAAAGCACGCAATTCGGAAACACGTAAAAGAAAAATTATGAAAAATACTGTTTATCACCACCAAACTTTGGATTCAGGATGCCGGTTACGAAATCGCAAAGAAGGCTTTTGAAATATCTTTAGTGTGAGTGTGCAAAAAAGGAGATAACAGCCTAAACTTTTGCCTGCATCCCCTAAAAATCAAGTATTAAGTAGTTGTACAAAATTAATCACACAAAATATCCCCTGAAAGCCTTACAACGTAAAGAGTCTTTATCTAATTAATTTCGTTTGGTTACTTACGTAGGCTCTAAATACCACGCGATTCCAATGCTTTTGCTAAGCGTTCTAAAACTTCTGTCATCTTTTCCTGGTTGAGAGTAGCAGCATCAACAAGTGCAACTTCTGCTTCTGCTTCTGCTGCTAGCCGACGAATTAATCTTTTTTTTGCAGATTCTACGCTTCGGAGTAATAGAAAAATAACAAAGGCGATAATCACAAAACTAATTACAGATGCCAGGAAAACACCCCATTTTATACCTCCTGGTGCCCAACTTTCCAGGTCTTTAGCTCCCGCAGCCGTTAAAGCAGGATTAAGAAGAATGGGAGTAATAATATCTTTGACTAAAGAATCAATGATTTTTCCAAAGGCTCCACCAATGATGACGGCAACTGCCAGTTCAAGGACATTTCCCTGAACTAAAAACTTCCAGAAATCGCTCCAAAATCCGCTACTACTTCTTGCCATGATGGATGTTCCCCTATAGATATGCCAGTAAAATTTATTTTCTCATGATTCAGGAAAAACTTTATTATATTTTAAACCAAACAAACTGGTCAAAGGCGATCGGGTTCAATCTAAGAACGGAGTGGCGCGACTTTTTGGTGCAACGGATGTTGTCCTTACTTTTCACGCTATCTCTGAAAGCCTTTTCAGGCAAGGGTTTCATCTGAAGACGTTTGTCAATGATTTCTACTTAGGGCTTGCTGAAAAAGTGTACGCAGTGGAAAAACGAGGCTACACAGCTTGAAAAATAGTAGGTTTATTGGTGAATTCCCAAATTTAGCCAGAGACGAACAACCAAGGTGCAAAGGTTTTGAGCCTCTATAAAACCCGTTTGACATCTTTTACGCTGTTATACGTGACCGCAAAAGCATTATCCAGCAGCAGCCATGCCTTATTGTAGCAGTCTAACGGATTCAGAATGGGAAATAATTGAACCCATACTACATGAGATATTGCCCAGGAAGAAGCTAACTAAAACCATGTAACTGGACAAAAAGAGAAATCTTAGATGGAATCTTCTATCAACTAAAAAATGGCTGCAATTGGTAAGACCTACCCAAGGATTGGCCCCTTACAAGGGCCGTATATTGGCTTTACTTGCAGTGGCGAACACAGGGAGTGATAGAAGAGCTGATGAGAGTGCTACATGGGCAAGTGCGTGAGCAGGTAAAAAAAGCCAAATGGACTACATTTTAGTTTTTCTTGATGCGGACTAAAGTCCTCACTACAAACCTTTGACTACTGACTACAAACTAATTACTCGATCGCACAGTCAAGACTTGCGGCGGCGTCGCATCCGGCGGATACAAGAAATCTACTTGAACCAAACGGCGTTCCCCCGGCTTCATATTCACATTCACCAAAGGTTCCCCCTGCTGTCCCCGGCGCTGCACGATGTGAATGTAGCGCGTCAAAGTCTTGCCCGTATCATCATTAAACATCACCCGCACCGTACCTCGGAAAAATATCCGATTTTCGGGAGGATCGTAAAACATCAATCCCCCCGATTCTGTATTTGCTTTGATCGGTGTTTGCATTTTAATGCTAACAGATTGAGACTCGCGAGATTTGTTGTAAAGCGGAAAAGTTAAGTTGTATTGAATCCCGTAATTACCATTAGCTAAGTAAGCAGTATCGGGATAGCGAGCTAACATTTTAGCGCTTTGAACTTGACCAGTGCCAAAAGTACCCGTATCCGTTGTGCTCAGAGCGTAAGAAAATGACTCGCCGCGCTTGGGAACAGTTAAATAATCGGTTCTCGAATTGTCCGTAATTTTAGCTTCCCACTGGGAACCTTCCGCTACTCCTGCCACGCGGCCGTAAATTTTTTGCACCGGATTTTCGCCTCTGGGAGTTGGTGCTAAATCTCTCGGCCCCGCTAAACCTTTGGTATTTAAAATATTTTCCCACTGTTCTAAAGTCGGATCTTGCTCGACTCCTCCTTGACTTTTAGGAACAAACATTGCTAATGATGCTACATAAACCGAATTGCTGCTCGACATTCGCATTAAAGTCGATCGACCGTTGGAAGAAGGCCTAATATTCCCCACAGGTATCGGCAAATTCATCAGCATTCGGCTCTCATTGGCCGGAATCTCGATCGCAGCGGGCAAAATGGCTTGTCTGTACCCCCGCAGCACATCGCTCGTAATCCGGCTTCCAGGCCCCGCAAACACCGTGCCGAATCGATTTTCTAAATACGACGGCAAATCGACAAACAACGCATCCGGCCGAGTTAAATAAGTCGCTCCTTGCAAGACATTTAAAGTAACAGGTTCCGAGTTCGGATTGTAGACAATTATTCCTTGAAATAAGGTGCGAGTTTCGGCGCGATTTTTAGCTTTGGCGATGTGGTGGGCGAAGATATCAAATCGACCTTTGAAGGGGAAGTTTAAGTGTGCAGAAGGTACTTGTTTTCCTTCCGGGGGAAATGTGGAGAGCAAAATACCTTCCGTTTGCACGACTTCGGGGCTGTTGCTGTTGAAAACCGGGATATTGTCGAGTTGTCCGGGCAAAACGCGCACTTGTTGGGGCACCGTCACAGTGTTCAGCGGGCCGGTTGTTGGAGGTGCTGGCAAATCCAGTTCGTTTTCCGGTATCGAAAATTCTCGCTGGATGATGACTTGTTGGGTCGGAGGTGTCGGGATTGCTTGAGCTAAGGGTAAAATTGGCAAAAACATTGCTGTGAGCGCGTTTAACTGAACTTGCAGAAGATTGCCTGGACATAGCAACCGACACAAAACTTTACCACAAGTTGGTTGATATTTTTTGGGGAATTTGGGATGTTAGGTCAATTTTTGTGGAAATTCTGGCATCGCAAATTTTTTGTTCTACTTAATGACAAAATGTAGAGCAAAAATAAGAGCCAGAAGCACTATAGCTGCGCTGGCTCTTATGAGTTGATACTAGAAGTTAACCTGAATTCACTAGAAATGGGACGAGCTTTTCTTTTCTGCAGATGGATGGCCTGCACCCCTGAGAAAATTTAAGCAAGAGCTTTTTTTGCCTGCTTGCGGCGGGCTGCGACTAAACTTCCCAACCCCATTACCATACCTGCGATAGTAGTTGGTTCGGGTACTGGCTCAGCATCAGCCGAAACTCCGGCCATAACTTTGTCACTGGTACCAACATTAGACCCATCTACCTGTTGGAAGCGAACTCCTGCCTTGAGCGTACCATTCTGAAATCCCGTCAAGAAAGCATTTTCTGCCTGAGACGCACTCAGACTGCTGCCAGTTAGCAAAAAGCTAACCAAAGTAGACTGATTTTTATATAAGCCTCCATTAGCGTTGCCACCATTAAAGCTATTGCGCGGAGTGCTAATGCCATAGTCGAAACCATTGTGCAAGCCACTAATATCAACGTTTTGCCAAAACTTTGTAAAAGTGCTGCCTGCGGTAGATTTAACCGATGCACTAACGCCGCTCAATACGTCAAATGCCACCGCAACGAGAGAAGAGTTGGTTGCGCCACCGGCTGTAGCCTGAGTGCCAGTCGTATTGGTGATCCCCAAATTCAGGAGCAAATCGGCTCCACTTTGGACAACGTTGAAGTCTAATGTTGCAGTAGCGCCGGTGCCAATGCCGTTGGTCGTACCGTACTGAGGAGCCACAGATAAACTGAATGCTTGGGCTTGCGTTGCAGTTAGTAATGAAGAAGCAACAACTAAACCAGCGGTAGCTATACAGGCGGTTAGTGGTTGGGCGAAGTTGGTTTTCATAAGAGTAATACCTCGTTTATATCGTTGGGGGGATTGACTTTATTGATTTCTTCTGGTGTCTATTTACATCATCTATCATGTAAAGGTATTTGTATATACATTTTTGCTACCTTTACCAAAACAATATTGTGCGAGGTTTATTCTTAAAGTTTTAGTAAACTTGGTTGTGCCGCAAAGGCTAGGATGACTGTTGCTGAGGTATTCCACGGCTAACTATCCGTTATTGCAACTTTCGGTATCATCGGCTGTCACAATGGCTAATTGCGTAATATTACTTACAAATAAGTGTGTATTTATACAATAATTGAGAAATCGGTTTGTCGATCGCCTGATGTACGCGAAAGTAAAATATATAGCCTTTCGATCTCTCATATCAGGTACGCTTCCGGGATATGGCATAGGGCTATGGCATAGGGCTATGGCATAGGGCTATCCTCACTTTTTTGAGAACCGCTATAGTTGCACAGTAAGTAAATATAGAATTAGTAACTCTTCCTGGGCGCAGATAACGGGTTTGAGCCACTAAAGTACGGCGTGGAGGGCTCAAAAATTTTAGGCTGTTGTTCAATCTCCGAGATTCATCTGTGGAGTAAATCTAAAATCTAAAATCTAAAATCGACTGACACCGATACAATCCCCGCGCCACCCTACAATTTGAGATTGCCTCGACTCGCCCGCCAGTGACACAATAACGTTACTAACAGACAAATTTTCAATGACGATAATTTTAACCAACGACGATGGCATAGACGCTCCCGGAATTCAGGCAATGAAGCAAGCTGTAGAAGGCAAGACAATTATGGTGGCTCCGCAGGGGCAATTGTCGGGCTGCGGGCATCAAGTGACGGCTCACAGTCCGATTCATGTCGATCGCCGATCGGAATTTGAGTATGCTGTAGGAGGAACACCGGCTGATTGCGTGCGAATCGCTCTTCATCACGTTTGTGCGAAGCCGGATTTGGTGCTTTCGGGTATTAACGCAGGTGGCAATTTGGGGGTTGACGTGTATATTTCGGGTACGGTGGCGGCTGTGCGCGAAGCAGCCATGCACGGTATTCCGGGAATCGCAATTTCCCACCGGATTAAAAGGCCGCTCGAAATAGACTGGGATGTCGCGACTCGTTGGACATCGCGGGTGTTGGCGGATTTGCTGAAGCGGGAACCAAAGTCGGGGTGTTTCTGGAATGTGAATTTTCCGCATTTAGCGCCGGGAAGTGCGGAACCGGAAATTGTGTTTTGCAAGCCTTCGACTGAGCCGCTGCCGGTTGAGTACAAAATGGAGGGAGAATATTTTTATTATGTTGGAGAATACGGAGCGCGCGATCGGGCGGCGGGGACTGATGTTGACGTGTGTTTTGGGGGTAATATTGCGGTGACTGAGATATCGCTGTGATAGATTTGGGCGATAGCACTCTCGATCGACTACACCCCCACTATACAAGTCCGGTGCAACCGGACTTGATATGATTAATTACCAATTACCAATTACCAACTTGCGTTATTTCTGTTTTAGGACTACCAACGTAATGTCGTCAAAAACTTTATGTTTGTCAATATGTTGCCGCACATCATCAATTACTGCTTGTCGAATTTCTTCAACCGTTTTGTGGCGATTTTTTTGCGCCACTTGGCACAATCTTTCTATGCCGTAATACACTCGATTTATATTTATAGCTTCGGTAATTCCATCTGTGTAAAGCACTACTATATCCCCGGGATTAAGATGCACTTGAACTTGGGAAACAAAACCAGAAATATCTTCCTCTAATCCCAGAGGAAAGCCGAGTTCCATTGTATCGATCAGTTCGATGTTACCATCAGTACGGACTACAATTATTTCTTCATGTTGACCGCTGATGGTGAGGTTACTATCTTGATAATCTAACAAAGCCAAGGTCATGTTTTTAGACGAGTCAATGCGCTCGATATTGGCATAAAGGGTGCGGTTTAACACATCAAGAAACTTCACCGGATCGGTTTCGTTCATTTGTTGGAGAGTGCGGACGGCGGTTTGCGCCATAATCATTAATACGCCACTTTCTAAACCATGTCCCGTAACATCGCCGATGCTAATTTTTACCCGATCATTTTGGGTTAGCACGTCGTAGTAGTCGCCACCAACTTCATCGGCAGGTTGCATATATCCAGCTATTTCTAATCCTTTAATTTTATCAAGTTCTGATTGTTTGGGCAAGATCATTTGTTGCAGTCGTTTCGTGACTTCTAACTCAGCACTGAGGCGGATGTTTTCGGCTTTAAGTTTGTCGTTGAGGCCGCTAATTTCCTGGTTTGCTTGGGCGAGTTGGGCAGTGCGCTCTTCTACTTTTTGTTCCTGCGTGTGGTAAAGTAAGGCATTTTCTAGCGAGATTGCTGCTTGAGAAGATATCAGTTTTAAAACTTCCAGCCGCGTCGGAGTGAAAGCGCTAGTTGCCAAATTATTTTCAAAGTAAAGTAAACCCATCATTTTGCCTTGATTGATGATGGGAATACATAAGACTGACTTGGGTTGATGCGTCCTGATATAAGGGTCTGTTCTAAAAGCTCCTTCAGCCTTAGCATTATTTAAAACGACAGTTTTGAGAGTCTTTTCCACATAATAAATAACGCTTAAGGGAACAACTTGCTCTAGTTCAATCTGGGGAGATAACAACACCTTAATATCGCTGTCCTCAACTTCCCCAGCGGCTGCGATCTCAAAACCTTCTGACTGATTCAAAATCAGAAATCCTTTTTGAGCGCCAGCATTATTGAGCGCAATTTTCATAAATTGTAAAATCAGTTCGCTTAAAACAATTTCCCCAGAGATGATTTTGGAAAATTTAAGCACAGAAAGTAGCTCTAATCCTTCCAAGCTAGATCCTGTTGTTAATGTCGTGGTATTAAAATCAAGACCGAGATTTTTTTGAGCTGTTATTCTCCCAAATATTTTTGGATACCTTGACTCTAAATCTTGGGCTTTTGCCGTAGCTCCCCAGCGAATATAAGCGTAGTAGGATTCGTTCAGATAGAACTGACTCATATGTTCGCGATCGCAAGCAAAATGAAATTCTCCAGCCAGTTCTTTAGCAATAGCTTCATCTTCCAGGCGTTCGTACTCTATCGCTCCCGATATCGCTCTTTCGTACAAGTTAATTGCTTGCTCATTTTGCCCCAAAATCCGCGCTTTTTCTGCCTCGATCAGGTCGTACTTGTGCTGATAGTTCATCGGCGCGTCTTGCGCCCAGCATTTCATTTTTTCCTGATGAGATTCTACCAATTCCAGATATTGCTGTTGCTCCCTCGGCGCAGCGCTGTTGTAATTAGCGAGCAGGATCAGCGAATAATAGAAGTAGTGAGCGGGAAACGTCATCATGCCGCTATCGCCTCTGAGGTGTTCGTGAGCTGCCAAAATGCAGGCAAGAGCCTGGGAATAATCTTTAAATAAATAACAGAGAAAGGCTTTGGCCTGGTAAACTAATAACAGCGTTGTTGCATTTTTGGTTTCCTGCAAATATACCAGCATCGCTGCTTCATCAAAACTTTTGCCTTGCAGCAGCATTTTATCTGATGATAATCCTTGCAAATTTAAGGTCAGTTGATGCCATACCTTAATGAAATTGAGCGGGAATTCCTGTTTGATTTTATTTAAAAGTTTGATATATTCGCTAATGTTTACATCGACAATTTCTAAGCGTTCGCCGCTCAAGAATAGGTTGGTACAAGAGTGGAGTACGCAATAGCCTGCATATTGGTAATCTCCCGTTTCCAAACCGGCTTGAATCGCCTCTTCTAACGGTGCAATACTTTCCTTAGCCTGCTCTTTCCAATGGGAGATCAAACCGTAAAAGGGCGCATAAACTCGACATTTGAGTTTGTTGTCAGGAAAAATATCTAGGAGTTTAATCGCCAACTGCCCGCAGTAATATCCCGCGTCCAAGTCTGCCATCGGCCCGCACAAAATTATGCCGTAATTTGCGTAAGCGATCGCTGCCAGAGCTGAATGACCTCGTTCCACACAAAGATTGACCTTCGTTAAAACGATCTGAACAAAGGTTGAAGGCGCTGAGATCGAAGCAGCGGCCGTTGCCGTTATCAAGATTCGCAGAGCTGCTAGCAAATAGGGATCGGTCATTTCGGGAAGGTTTTCTAACTCTTCTAATCTCGGCATCTGCACGGAACTGCTGCCCTCGCTGGGCAGAGGAGTTAGGGAAACTCCGAGCATCTCTACCGCTTGCAGTCCGGTTTCAAGGGCTTTGGATAGCTGGTTTTGAGCGATATAAAATTCAACTTTTAGCTCGTAAACTTTCACCTTTTCGAGCAGGGTTGTTGCCTGTTGCAGCGCTATTTCTGCCAGTGCAGCAGCTCTCTCGAAGTTGGTACACAAGTATTCTGCTTCTACAGCTTCTATATAGAGGTTGAGCGTGAGTTCGTAATTGCTTTGCCAGCTAGAAGCTGCCAGGAGTTCCATGCCCGCATTAAAATAATTGGCAGCCGCTTCGGAGGCTGTTGCTGCTTTAGCTTTCCGACCTGCGGCGAGATTCAGGGCAGCGAGTTGGTTTTTTTCTGACTGCTCGGTGATGAACTCGCTGCCGATATTCAGTTGATTGACGATCGCAAAAATGTTTTCTTCTTGCTGAGATGGGGTCGTATTTTTCAGCAGCAGTTGACCAATTTTGAGGTGAGTTAATTTTTTTTGGTCTTCGGCAATGAGAGAATAAGCTGCTTGCTGTACGCGATCGTGCAAAAACTTGTAAGGAATTTGCACAGATGCAGTTTGACGGCTGGCGATATCGTCAAGGTGCATCTGTGCCAATTCGCGGTCAAAAAAGAGCGGAATTTTGTAGGCGTCGTTCAAGGGGAGAATCAAACCTGCCTCTAGGGCAGACCACAGTTGATTTGCCGTTTCTACAGGAGATTCTTCATTGACGATCGCCAAAACATCTAAATAAAATCTGCTGCCGATACAAGCTGCTAACTGCAAAATCTTTTGACTTGCTTCCGGCAGCCTTTGAATCTGCTTTACCATTAACTCGACAACGTTATAATCCGCAATTCCTATCGCTTGAATTTCATCTATTTCCCACTCCCATTGGCGACTATTAAAATTGTAAGCTAACAGCTTTTCTTCATAAAGATATTTTAGCAGTTGATTTAAAAAGAAAGGATTGCCTTGAGTTTTATTAAATAGCAGAGCGGATAGACTTTGGGATTTTTGGCTTTCCCTAAGAGTGTCGGCAACTATTTGATTGACATCTGTACTACTCAAAGGTGCGAGAGTAATTGTTGTTAAATTAGCTGAATTTTCTTGATTATTTTTCAAAGTTTGCATCAAAGGATGCGTCGGACTAACTTCATTATCTCGATAAGCACCAATCATCAGTAGATATTGGCTGTCGGGGTTAGTCACTAGCAGTTGAATTAACTTGAGCGACGATAAATCAGCCCACTGCAAATCATCTAGAAAAATAACCAGCGGGTGTTCTGGTTGAGTAAAAACTTGAATAAAGCTGGCAAACACCCGATTAAATCGATTTTGAGCTTCAGTTGCTCCCACTTCTGGCACGGGCGGCTGTTCGCCAACGATCAGTTCAACTTCGGGAATAACTTCTGTAATAATTCGGCCTTGCTGGCCTAATGCGTTTAAGAGTTTTTGTTTCCAATTCTCTATCTGTTGCGGACTATCAGTTAATAGCTGGCGCATCAGATCCGAGAAAGCTTCTATCAGAGAAGCGTAGGGAATGTTGCGCTTAAATTGGTCAAATTTACCAGAAATGAAATAGCCATGCTGCCGGACAATCGGTTTGTGAACTTCATTAACTACAGCAGTTTTCCCAATGCCTGAATAGCCAGCTACTAGCATCATTTCCGCTGTCCCATTACTGATGCGGTCGAAGGCGGCTAGGAGTGTCTGAACTTGTTCAAATCGACCGTAGAGTTTCTGCGGAATTTGCAATTGACTTGATAAATCTTCTTGACCAATTTGAAAGTTGTCAATTTTCCCTGTAGTTTCTAATTGAGTTAAACACTGTTCTAGATCGAATTTCAAACCTTCAGCACTTTGATAGCGTTCTTCAGCAGTTTTAGCCATCAATTTCATCACAATTTCAGAAATTGCTTGAGGAATCTGGCTGTTAATTTTTGCTGGTGGTACGGGTTGAATGGCAATGTGGGAGTAAATTAATTCGAGGGCGTCAGTGGTCGGAAAGGGCAGTTTCCCTGTTAGCATTTCATAAAACGTGACTCCTAAAGAATAGAAATCCGTTCGGTAGTCGATTGCCCGATTCATCCGACCTGTTTGTTCTGGGGATAGATAGGCAAGAGTTCCTTCTAATAAGTTGGGGTGGCTGAGGGATTGATTTTCTTTAGACAGGCGGGTTGCAATACCAAAATCGGTAATTTTTACTTGATTTTTGGCCAAATTGACGATGATGTTTTGGGGTTTGATATCTTTGTGAATAATGCAACGATCGTGCAACTGAGCGAGGGTAGATGCTACCTGAATCGCAATCGCTAGAAAATCTCGTATTTGTGGCTGCTTAAATTGTTCGCTATCTGAGAGAGCAATTCCGCCAAAATCTTCCAAAATTAGGATAAATTGGCGGTTTCCCAATTCTTGTAATTCTAAAGGTTTAACTATACCCTCTATATTAAGGTTTTTGGAAATTTCATATTCCTGTCTTAAACGGGTGATTTCTTCTAGATTAGGATACTCATTTTTGAGGATTTTCAATATCGCTGGCTGTCCGTCTGACTCTTTGATCCCTCGATAAATAACAGTATTAAACCCTTGGTAAATTTGTGAAGTAATTTTATATCCGCGAATTGCTAACATAGGTGTCTTAATCTTGAAGTGATATCAGTGCCATCATATATAAAATACAATATAGCGATCGCGCCAACTGCTAGTCAGTTGAAACAGCGATCGCTTTTGAGTTAGCAATCTGACTTGCGGAGCTAACTAACGCTACAGTCACCGCTGTCTTTTGGTTCTCGCTTCGGATATACCCACTCATTAAAGAACTCCTGAATTTCTTGAGGTTGCTGTTTGACTAAATATTCGTAATCTTGTTTCACCGGAATATTATAACTAGCCGTCCGTTTGCCAATCTTGGACAACCAAGTCGTGTGTACGGAAATCCCAAAATTAAGTTGTGGATGCCAGAGTTTGCATAGGGGGCCGCTCTTCAAATCCGCAGCGTCGAAAATCCAGATTTCATTGCCGTTGTCAGGTTGCTCATCTGTACCATTATAAACTACACATACAATATAGCCGTCTGTTGAGCCGCCTGTTGAGCCCGCGCGCGGGACAAATTGCGGCGAGTTGCCGAAATAACCTGTGTCAAATTCGTATGAGTCTTGAATCTGCAACCGATTTTCATTTGCTTCAAGGGTATCCATATCTGCTATGTGCAGTCGTAACAAGTTAGATTTGATGCCTTTTTTGGTCAGATGGCGCACTTCATCGGCTGGTATTTCCCGATATTTATAGTTTTGATACATTTTGAGTCCTTCTTCAGTGAAAATATCTTCCCAGCATCCAAAAAAGCTCCAGTAGATATTTTCAAAGTGTCCAGAAGGCGGATTTTCACGGTAAGCATAAAGTGCTGGTCCCCAAGTGTATTTGCAATATTCTTTACCGTTGGTCTGAGTATCCTGGCAATATTTGTTAGGCTGGTTGTCTGCATAAACTCCTGTCAAATCGCTTCTGGCAACTTTGATTTGTTTGGCATCCTTAGCATCGAGTACGTAGCATCCCATGCGACTAATATCTAATGGCCCTACTGTCATCCCAAACATAGGGGGTAAGTCTCCATTGTTGTATGAGTTGCTGAAATCGATCTTGCGAATCCATTCAGCTACATCCCAAGCGCATACGTGAGCTAAGTGCAGCGTGATTTGATCGTTCGGATTTTTATAGTCTGTGAGAAAGTGCGTGGTTTCGCGGGGAATGACAACCTGTCGCGCTACCACTTTCTTGACATCTGATTTCAGGTCAGTGCGGCGGACAATGTAGATCGTACTGTCGGGTAATTGCGGGCGATCGATTAAGTTTCTCAGCCATTTTTCTATTTCTTCATATTTTGGCTCGTTTGGCGCCGGAAGTATTTCTTCTAGTAAGAATTTAAAGGCAGTGTCCATCAGCACCACGTAGTCTTCAGTCAATCCTATCTGGTGCATACTCTGTTTAATTGCGATCGGGCAACCATTGGGGTGCGTTACCTGCCATTTATTAATCTTTTCTTTGCCATCCCAGGAAATCACATAGACAAAGTTGGCAAATATATTAAAACTTTGCAGCAGACTCCATAATAAATGAATTGTTTGTTTAAAGGCTGCTGCTAATTTTTGGAAAAAGTTTTTTTGGTCGGGAGCTTTCTGAAATCCTCGCTGGGAGGGATTTCTGATGCTGTCAATCAAACCGAATGCCCAATAGAGGACTGGACGCAATTGAGCAATAAAAGTGGAGAGCGATCGCCCGCTGTTGACAGTAAACATTTCCCCTGTGTTCTCGTCAAAACAAGGATGGGCTGAAGTCTGAACTAATTTAAACGGAAAAGGCGGTTGTAAGGGAAGGTTGGCTAATAGCGGATTAAAGGCTCTCCAATCTCGATCCCAACCCACGGGCGTGACTGCTTCCAGCGTTTTTGTATCAATTTCGTAGGGACGCCCTATATCCCAAGTTATCAGCAGTCTTTCGTTGTCTTCCTGAAGAAATTTCATGGGCAGAAATCCGGTGTTTAGCTGATTGCGAATCCCTAACTGGTCAGACATTCGCATGATGCCGCGATTTTTAAATCTCAGGTTAGGCTGGCATTTATTTGTGGCTGCGTCGGCATAGTAACAGGGGGTTGTAGCAATTCTAGTTGTGAGAAATACTCCTTCCTCAAGATTGTCAAAATCAAAGCGATAAACCATCCCGTCGCCGTTGTAGAATGGCGTGAAACCATCACTGGAAGGAAATACAATATCTTTGTTATCATCGCGAGATTTGGAGTCAACAGAGCCTGTGGCTGAAATAATAAATACGTGGCCTTGCAATCCTGACGGAAGTTGTTTTCCGTCCTTAACTAGCAGTTTTAGCGGGCAATACTTGGCCTCTGGGTTATCTTCTCTTAGCCCAAATTCTACTCGACTAACTGACAATACCGATCGCGGGAAACTACTATTTTTTTCAACCTTATCGTCATTTTCTACAGATTGGTTCATAGTTTTTATAGGGGTTAAATTTGAGATGAATGACACCTGCACTAATTGCTCTTAACTTAAGTTGCTAGTTATCTCAAACAGGCTGCTAATGGCTGCTAATTCGAGTAAAAAACTTGATTAGCAAGCTGGCAATTAGCAACACCGCAGTTTATAACTAGAAACTTGCGTTATTAGTCACCGTAAGCGATTCAGCGAAAATCAACTCGACTTAAATAGTGAATCATAATTATATCATATATTTTCTTCTCCCGTGTGGCTCTCTCGTACTTATGGTGATAACGTAAGCTAATAATTTAGCACGATCGAAAGTTTCAACGTTCAGCCTCAGATAGTTAGTATCATCTGCTACTTTTAACACCAAGCATCGGAGAGAGCTGAGGAAAAAATTATGTGATTAGATGTTTGCATCGACACTGATGTCATGAATGCTGCACTGGGGCAAGCGTCACAAGTCGCTTTAGCTGTCATATCAAGGTGCGACTGGGCTAAAATGTGGCGCGCCACATTTCTGGGGCAACTGTTCAATTAATGCCATGATATAAATGTGTGGCAATGCTCATAGCTGGTAAAACTATAGTCATTTATTGCAACGACATGGGAGGCGTTAGCCCTCCCCTTTCTGTTCTACTTTGAGCGGATTAACCCGCCTCGGCTGAACTACGCAGCTCCCTATCCCATCGCACAAGGCATTTGGGATTGCTTTTCTGAGAATGATTAAAGTCAGTGAAGGAGTCGCCTCCTCCACTGCTCTCCAAAACGGAAC
>NZ_JAUBRH010000045.1:0-56330 GCF_036701775.1 Microcoleus sp. N9_A2
AGCTGAAGTTGGTCAGATTGAAGATTACAAAAATGCTCGTCAACTGGCAGAGAGATGCAGGTTTGACTCCCTGGGAGCGTAGTTCAGGAACTTCTGTGCGTGGCAAAACTCGGAGAGTCTTGTACAGGAAATGTCCGACTGCGAAAGGCATTGTATATGCCTGCCGTGGTGGCGATGCGTTGTAATCCTTTGCTCACAGCCGTGAGTGAGCGATTATTGGGTCGTGGCTGGCGTCAAAATGCAGGTGATTGGTGCTCTGATGAGGAAGTTGGTGCATTTGGCTTTTGGGATTTTAAAGTCCCAAAAGCCTTTCGATCCAACTTATTTGCTCGCTACCCCTTGACAGATCAAGACAGTATCTACAAGTCTTCGGGTTGATTTACCTAACAATATCTAACACAAACAAACAACCTAGCCCCGATCATGCTTGGCAATTACCCAAATGGCGTGGATCATACCCGGAAACCAGAAAAAACAGGTTAGAACCAGGTTGATCCAAAAATCAGTGCCAATCCCGACAGTCAAAAATACGCCCAGAGGGGGAATAAAAATGGCGGCGAGTATGCGAATTAAATTGTTCATCTCAGTTACTCCAAACGACTTTTCTCTTTCAATTTAACTTCACTGACTGACAGAACCTTTCCCGAAAAACTTAGGCGGTGCTGCCATAGTGTAAACTTCGGTTTCCTCGGCGATTACCCGCCGCAAGTGACCGGGAACTTGCATCAACCCCAACAGCGTAATCCCGTCTAACATCCGCAACCCGCCAGTTGTTTTCTCGGCGAGTATTTTGTCGGTAACTTCGGGTTCTGGCCGCGTGTTTATTTCCTGGGTTGAAGCTATGGCAAAACCCCAAGGAGCTCCGTAGGTAGAAATAAAGCTGGTGCAGGATTGAACGTTGGGGAATACCGATTTCAGGGTGTTGACAATGCGGGCGTGCATTTTCATTTCTGCCGGAGAAACGGGGCCTGCTTGTACTACAAAATATCCGTCAGGTGACAGTATCTTGCGGACTTTCTCAAAATACTCCTTGGTAAACAACTGGAAAGATGGGCCTTCTTCAATGGGGTCGGACAAGTCAGAAATGACAATATCCCAATCGCTGTCGGTATTGTCTAAATAGTCCAAAGCATCGCCGATTACTACTTCGCAGCGGGGGTCGTCAAAGGCATTTTGGTGCATTTCTGGCAGGTGTTCGCGGCAAGCTTCTACTACTTCGCCGTCAATGTCGATCATCACGACTTTTTCAACTGTTTTCCATCGCAGCACTTCTCTAATTGTAGCTCCTTCTCCGCCGCCGAGAACGAGGACTTTTTTGGGTGAACCGTGACAAATCATGGCTGGGTGTACCAGCGGTTCGTGGTACAGAAACTCGTCGCCGGTACAAGATTGCCATTTGCCGTCGAGAACTAAGCCTTTGCCGTAGGTACCGGTCTGAACTACGTACATTTCTTGATAGGCCGTTTTCTTGTAAGCGAGGACGCTGATGATGCCGTGAACGTAAATATCCCAGGGGGTAATGTACTCGCTCATCCAAAAATCTGCACGAACTTCGCTACCTGACATCAATTACTCTCCAAATATAGAATGCTGTCTCGATGTTGTCACAAATAGTATTTCTTAGCACAAAATGGTGCGGGTGCGTAAGTACGATCGACACATTAAAGTGAGATTTCTCAGCAATGCTATAGTGTGATTGCGTTCTGGGAGAGAGCAATTAGCTTGTTACTTGAGATTGCTTGTGGGCGCTCGCGCAGTCGATCGCACTTTTCCCGTCGCCCCCGGTCGATCGCACTCACATTTAATATTTTCGCTTTGCCTTGCCGACGGCTTTTGTACAAAGGTTGTCTGAATCGGGCAATTTTTCGCGCTGGGCCCGCCTTTATAAGTTTGCGATCGCCCTGCTTATTTATCAATAATCGGAGGAAAACGCCGCAAATGCGAGTGGGGGAAATAAAAGTTGCGATCGGTTTTAACCAGACTTGTTATTAATAACTTGACATTTTGAATGTATATTAGATAAGATTTTTAGACCGACCAAAATAAAGGAAGTGTTTAATTTTTCGGACACAATTGGCTAGGCGATGTGCGCCGAGATTCTAACTAGGTAAAGGGTGCAAGTAAATTTCTTCATAAAACTGTTCTGACACTATTTTTAGGTTCAAAATAATAGCCGATGGAACCAACCGACTGGGAAAACAGAATCAAAAAGCTGGAAAATGAAAATCGAATCCTGCGGGAAAAACTCGAAAATTCGGAAACCGAACGCAGCCACTTACAAGCCATTAATCAAAAAAAAGAATCTTTGCTAAAAAAGCTCACTGAGGAAGTTAGAGATTCCGAAAATATTTTAAGAGCAAAAATGTCTACACTAGAAAAAGCTCTGGAAAACCAGCAAACAACGCAGATCAAATTGATCGAAGCCGAAAAAATGTCAGCTTTGGGCATTTTAGTAGCTGGTATTGCCCACGAAATCAACAATCCCGTTAACTTCATCTACGGCAATATTACCTATGTCAATGACTACGCAGGCGACATTTTAAAATTGCTCGCAATGTACCAGGATCGGTATCCCGAAACAGATGCAGAGATTGAAGCTTTTTTGGAAAAAATTGACATCGACTTTCTGCGCGAAGATTTGTTGAAAACTCTTTCGTCAATGAAAGTTGGCTCCGAGCGCATTCGCGAAATTGTGTTGACTTTACGCAACTTTGCGCGGGTAGATGAAGGTGAAAAGAAACCAGTTAATATTCACGAAGGAATTGACAGCACTTTGTTAATCTTGCAGCATATAACTAAAGAAAAACCAGGTCATTCTGCTATAAAATTTATTAAAAACTATGGATCTTTACCCAAGGTAGAGTGTTATGCTGGGCAATTAAATCAGGTGTTTATGAACATCATTAATAATGCTGTTGATGCCCTGCGGGGCCGAGAGCAAAAGTCTTCCCTGGACGAGATAGAAGCCAACCCTATCCAGATGACAATTACTACTTCTATTATTTCAGGAAATTGGGCAAGAATCAGCATCAAAGATAATGGTAGGGGAATGAATGAAGCTGTAAAAGCGAAAATTTTTGATCCGTTTTTCACCACCAAACCAGTTGGTCACGGGACGGGTTTGGGATTGTCAATTAGCTATCAGATTGTTGTGGACAAACACGGCGGGAGGTTGGAGTGCATCTCCGCAATTGGAGAAGGGACTGAATTCGTGATCGAGATTCCGATCGCCAATTCCCGCAGCTAAGATCGATCGATCGAGCTAAACTGAGAGATAATGAAAACTCCATTTGACCGCGGCTCCTCCTAGTATGATGTGCAACCCTATGTCTACTGTCACTTTTGGTTTGTCAACCCCTATAGCGGCAGAGGCCGGGGCCTCCTACGGTAGCAGCCAACCGCCGCAAAGCCCCACCGTGCGCGCAGAGTGGATCGAGGTGTTGGTGGACTCTCCTTTCAGGAGCGCGGGGGATTCGCCGGGGGAGGAAAATAAGTTATTTACCTATCGTTTACCTGCGGAATTGAATGTGCAGCCGGGGGATATTTTGAGTGTACCCTTTGGCAGTCAACAGGTAGGGGCGATCGCGATTCGGTTCATTTCTCAACTGCCAACCGACTTAGATCCGGCGCGGGTGAAAGATGTCGAAGATATTGTCAGCACTGGATTTTTCCCGCCTACTTACTGGGAATTGATCGAACGTGTATCCACCTATTATTGCACATCATTAATTCAAGTAATTAGAGCATCGCTGCCGCCCGGTTTGTTAAGCCGTTCCGTGCGCCGAATTAGGTTAATTAAAGAAGCCATTTCTCCGAATGCCGAAACATTTCTCAATCCCGCCGCTAGTCAAATCTTGCAATTGCTGCAAGCTCAAAAAAACGGTGATTACACTTGGCAATATCTTCAGCGCCAAGTCAAGGGAAGTTATCGGGGATTGAAAGATTTATTGCAACGCGGTTGGGTAGAAAGTTATTTAGAACCGCCCCATCCTCCCAAACCACAACTCAAACCGGCGGTGACATTAATTCCCAGTGCATTTGTCACAGATTTAACCAAGCGGCAACAAGAAGTATTGGAAGTTTTGCGGCGCGGCGGCGGTGAAATGTGGATGAATGATTTACTGAGGATTTGCAGCGCAAGTTCTTCGGTTGTCAAAAATTTGGAGCAAAAAGGTAGCGTTGTAATTGACCAAAGGGAAGTGCTCAGGGCAGATCGCGGAATTGCTCAATTACCCGATGCGCCGAAAAATTTAACTCATTTTCAAGCTGAAGCTTTAGCGTTTATTAACAGTTTTTCGGGATTCCGTCAAGTGCTGCTGCACGGCGTTACAGGTTCTGGTAAGACTGAAGTGTATTTGCAGGCGATCGCCCCAATCCTCGCCAGCGGTAAATCCGCCCTCGTGCTGGTTCCCGAAATCGGGTTGACACCGCAACTGACAGACAGATTCCGCGCCCGGTTTGGCGAGCAAATTTGCGTGTACCACAGCGGGCTATCCGACGGCGAACGTTACGATACATGGCGGCAGATGCTGACTGGAACGCCGCAAATTGTCATCGGCACGCGATCGGCCATTTTTGCACCTTTACCTCGCCTCGGCTTAATTATCCTCGACGAAGAACACGACAGCAGCTTCAAACAAGACCAACCAGCCCCCTGCTACCACGCCCGCACTGTTGCCAAATGGCGGGCAGAATTAGAAAATTGTCCCTTAATTTTAGGTTCTGCAACGCCAGCCTTAGAGACATTAGTGGGGACGCGCCGAGATTATTACTCGTTACCAAACATCCATTATTTATCATTACCAAATCGCATTTATTCCCGCCCGATGCCGCCCGTGGAAGTAGTCGATATGCGGCAAGAATTGCGGCAAGGCAACCGCTCAATTTTTAGCAATTCCCTGCAAAACGCCCTGGAACAATTGCAAGCAAGACAACAGCAAGGTATTCTATTTATTCACAGAAGAGGACACAGTACCTTTGTCTCTTGTCGGAGTTGCGGCTATGTGATGGAATGCCCGAATTGCGATGTTTCGCTTTCCTATCACCACGTCGGCGAAGGAACCGCAGAAATATTGCGCTGTCACTACTGCAACCACACGGAACGACACCCTCAAAACTGTCCAGATTGCAGTTCTCCTTACTTCAAAAACTTCGGCAGCGGCACTCAGCGAGTGGAACAGGAATTAACGAGATTATTTCCCGAATTGCGGGCAATTCGGTTTGATAGCGACACTACTAGAAATAAGGGCGACCACCGCAGATTGTTAACTCAATTTGCTAATGGGGAAGCTGACATTTTGTTGGGGACGCAAATGCTGACGAAAGGGTTAGATTTAGCTGGAGTCACGTTGGTAGGAGTTGTCTCGGCTGACGGGTTGCTAAATTTATCGGATTATCGGGCCAGCGAACGAGCTTTTCAAACATTAACTCAAGTTGCGGGACGTGCGGGCAGAGGCGACGATCCGGGGCGGGTAATTATTCAAACTTACACTCCCGAACACCGGGTAATTCAAGCTGTGAGGCGGCATGAATATGCGGGTTTTGTGGAGACGGAATTAGCAGAAAGGGCGCTGTTGAATTATCCACCTTCGGGGCGGTTGGTTTTGTTGCGGTTGAGTAGTGTTGATGCGGCGGAAGTTGCGGTGACTGCGGTACAGTTGGCGTCTGTTTGTCAACAGTATATCGATCGACTTTCGGTGACTGGCTGCGAGATGTTGGGGCCTGCACCGGCGGCGATTATGCGGGTGGCGAATCGCTATCGGTGGCAGATTTTGCTGAAGTTGCCTGTGGATGAGTCGGTGGATTTGTCGGATTTGATCGGGTTGCGCGATCGCACTTCGCGTTCTGTTAGTTTAACTATTGATGTCGATCCGTTGAATTTTGGTTGAGGGTTATTGGTTGGGTGGGGGCGGGTTTTTGTAGATTGTTTGTGAGCCTCAAATATTGTTGGTAAAACCAGCCCCCACAGACATAATAAATTATCGGAATTTATTCACGAAAATTATCCCAAATCGAGAGATTTGTAGGGGCTGGTTTCACCAATAATATTTGCCTAAAATCCATAATCTCGTAAACCAGCCCCCACGAACACGGTAAATCCCAATCTACCTATTTCAAGATACAAAGGGCGGGTTTACAATATTTTGATTGAAAAACCAAAAATATTGTAAACCCGCCCCTAATGGCCTAATAAATTATCGGAAATCAAACAATCTCGATCGACCCACACCTACAAACTAAGGTAAATCCGTCTCACCCATCAAATAAAGGTCGCACTCGCGGGCCACGCCGCGCCCTTCATTAATCGCCCAAACAATCAAACTTTGTCCCCGGCGACAGTCACCAGCCGCGAAAACTCCCGGAATGCTGGTGGTATATTTTTCGTGCTCCGCCTTCACATTGCTGCGGGCGTCGCGTTCCAATCCCAAGTCATCCAGCAAGGGCTGTTCCGGGCCCAGGAAGCCCATCGCTAGCAACACAAGCTGCGCCGGCAACACTTTTTCGGTGCCCGCGATTTGCTTCGGAATGAACTGTCCTTTCTCGTTTTTCGCCCACTCCACCTCAACGGTGTGCACGGCTTTGACGTTGCCGTTTTCGTCGCCCTCAAACCTTGTCGCCGTGGTGAGATAGCCACGGGGGTCGTCGCCGAATTTGGCAGCGGCTTCTTCTTGGCCGTAATCCAAGCGGTAGACTTTCGGCCATTCGGGCCAGGGATTGTTGGCCGCGCGTTCTGAAGGAGGTTTGGGCAAGATTTCTAGCTGTACCAAGCTTTTGCAGCCGTGGCGAATGGAGGTGCCCACGCAGTCGGTGCCTGTGTCGCCGCCGCCGATAATCACGATATCTTTGCCTTCGGCGGAGATGAAGTTGCCGTTGGTGCTCTTGTCTAAAACTGCTTTGGTGTTCGCTGTCAAAAAGTCCATCGCGAAGTGGATGCCTTTTAATTCCCGGCCTTCGATTCCCAAGTCGCGGGGTTTTGTCGCGCCGGTACAGAGCACAACTGAGTCGTATTCTTTTAGCAGTTGTTCGGCTGGTAAGTCTTTCCCAACTTCGGTGTTGCAAACGAATGTTACGCCTTCGTCTTCGAGGACTTTGAGGCGGCGCATCACGACTTGTTCTTTGTCTAGCTTCATGTTGGGGATGCCATACATTAGCAGGCCTCCCGGTCGATCGGCTCTTTCGTATACAGTTACCAAATGACCTGCTTTGTTCAGTTGCGCCGCAGCCGACAAACCGGCGGGCCCGGAACCGATGACGGCGATTTTTTTGCCGGTGCGTTTGGCGGGTGGTTCGGCAGTAATCCAGCCTTCATCCCAGCCTTTGTCGATAATTGCGACTTCGATGTTTTTGATTGTCACCGGCGGGTTGTTGATGCCGAGCACGCAAGCGCCTTCGCAGGGGGCGGGACAGACTCTGCCGGTGAATTCGGGGAAGTTGTTGGTTTTGTGGAGTCTGTCAAGGGCTTCTTTCCAGAGTCCGCGATATACTAGGTCGTTCCATTCGGGGATGAGGTTGTTGATCGGGCAGCCGCTGGCCATGCCGCTAATCAGGGAACCCGTGTGGCAAAATGGAATGCCGCAGTCCATGCAGCGCGCGCCTTGGCTGCGGAGTTTGTCTTCCTCCATCGGTAGGTGAAATTCGTCCCAGTTGTGGACTCTCTCGACTGGTGAGAGTTCGGAGGGCAATTCGCGCAAGAATTCGATAAAGCCTGTTGGTTTTCCCATAGTGGTGTTTTGGTTAGAACTTATTCTTGGTAGTTTCTCAAAGGTGAAGCTGGCGGGCTTCTGAATTAACTATTGTGATCTAAATTGTGTGCGATCGCAGCTCAGATTGAGCAATTCCTACCTGAAATTTTCAATATCGCCGGGAGTCGGGGAATTGTCGGCAGCCGTCAAATTATCGATCTACAGCAAAGAAACCGGGTTTTTGAGGGGGATTAAAGATTTTAAAGGTTTTGATGCAGTATTTTCGTCGATCGAGCCCGGTTTCTGCGTATTTTCAGCATTGCTGATTATCGGGCGATCCTCCCACCTCTCGAAACCCTCGCGGGTTAACTCTTCCGACTCTTAGCCTCAACTTTCAAGCGCCGTCCCCATCAGGAGGGCTGGAAATACAATACAAAAAGTTACAGACCTTGCAAAATATTATTTTCAGGATATACTACTGTAAATCTGTCGAGTAAGTGGGGTTTGGCTTGTCAACTCCTAAAATAAGTAAATAAACTCATGAGCATTAAAGTTCAGAACGTATCGAAGCACTTCGGCTCCTTTCACGCCATTGACAACGTGAATTTGGAAATTAAAAGTGGCTCTTTAGTCGCGCTGTTGGGGCCTTCCGGTTCCGGGAAATCGACTCTGCTGAGGATGATTGCGGGACTCGAACCGCCGGATAGCGGTTCTATTCACCTGATCGGCGAGGATGCTACCCAGCAGTCGGTGCAGGAACGGCATATCGGTTTTGTGTTTCAGCACTACGCTTTGTTCAAACACATGACTATTAAGAAAAATATTGCTTTTGCGATGGAAATTCGCAAAGTTGCTAAAAACTCAATTAGCAGGCGGGTTGATGAACTTTTGGATTTAGTGCAGTTGACAGGTTTGGGCGATCGCTATCCTTCGCAACTTTCCGGCGGCCAGCGGCAGCGCGTGGCTTTGGCCAGAGCTCTAGCAGTTCAACCAAAAGTGCTGCTGTTAGACGAACCTTTTGGAGCATTAGATGCTAAAGTCCGCAAAGAATTGCGATCGTGGCTGCACAACCTTCATAAAGAAGTTAACATCACCACAGTTTTTGTCACCCACGATCAAGAAGAAGCTATGGAAGTAGCCGATGAAATTGTGGTGATGAACAAAGGTAGAGTCGAACAAGTTGGCACTCCTGCTGAAATTTACGACAAACCCGCAACAGCTTTTGTGATGAGTTTTATTGGGCCTGTAAATGTGCTGCCAAATACTGCGGGTTTGTTCGCCAGCAACGGTACAACGGCTCACAATCATGGAGCCGCCCATTCTGATTTAGTGTTTTTGCGCCCCCACGACGTGGAAATTCAAACTAATCCGCAGTCTGGTTTTGCATTAGCAAAAGTCAGCCGCATCATTCATTTAGGGCGGGAAATTCAAACCGAATTAGTGTTAGAATCGGATCAGGTAGTAACAGCTTACGTAAGTCGCGAGCGCTTCGATTCTCTACAGTTAACGCGAGATCAGCACGTTTACGTCAAGCCCAAACACGCGATGACTTTTCCAGCTTATTCAATTTAAAATCAGCGGCTGGATCTTGCTCAACATACTATCGGGGAGCTTCTACAAAACACTGCTGCGACATATCATTACCAGGCTGGTGCTTGGTAATGCTGTCTCGTGGCTCCAAATCAGAGGCAGAGCCGACTTGTTTTTGCTCTTACTGCATCAACCTGTAAATCTAAATCTTGTTTGAGAACTTCCTTATACAAAAATAAAATAGCATTTAAAGCCTGATTTTTAGTTGAAGCAACGACATTTTCCTGTACAACTAAATGAGCTAAATATTCTTCCATTTCTTTTCCCCGCATTTCTCTAATATCTCGTTTTTTAGGGAATAAAATATAGCGTTCAATCCAATTAATGTAGCTTTTTTCCGTTTTGTTAAGAGTAATGCTTGAGACGAATGACATCACTTACTTGTTCAAGGAGTTTTTTAGGACGTTGTTCCATAAGATGAGATCCAGAATGTTTCTTGATAGTATGACTATCTGGTATGTTATCCCGAAAGTTTCTGGTTGTTATCGGAAAATATACGGAAAGTTTCTAGCTATCATCCTCTATGGGGTGATTATCCCGAAAGTTTCGGCTTTTTGTTCCATCGGGGTTGACAAGACGGCAAGTTTCGGTATAATAAGTAGTTATGCTTCTTTATATTATCTGTAAGAACAGTAGTTAAAATTTTTCTGTGGGTGCTTGAAAGCAAGACAGTATTACGGGGAAAACTTAATAAGTGCATAGCTTACTAACGGTAGCCAGCCAATGTTTGAAAATTTTGATTTTAGATTGCTTGATTCACCTGAATTCAAAGAGGATTCTGTACGTGAGGAATTAATAACGCCCCTGCTGCATTCATTAGGATATCATGCTCAGGGGGACTTTAAAATTTTACGCAGCAAGAAACTGTCTCGCCCCTTTGTAAATATTGGTTCAAAGCGACATAAGGTAGACATAATTCCTGACTACTTATTGCTAGTCAAAAATAAATTTGCATGGGTTTTAGACGCAAAACGTCCAAATCAAAATATAGTAAGTGGCGCTAATGTTGAGCAAGTGTATAGTTATGCAATTCACCCAGAAACAAGAGTTCAGTTGTATGCTCTGTGTAATGGTCGTGAATTAGCTGTATTTCATATTAGCCAAATTCAACCAGTTATGCAGTTAAAACTGAAAGATATTGTAAAAAAGCGAGATGAGCTTGAAAAGTTGCTCTCTCCTTACACTGTCTTTAACTACCAGCCTCGACCCCAAAATCTATATCCTGACTATGGTTTATATCTATTCAAGCTAGGTTACACCACTCAAGAAGTAGAATATTTCTTCTATGAATTTCCCGTTGCTCATATAGCTAAAGTGAATGATCAAACTTTTTCAATATTGAGTAATTTGGCACTAGATGAAGTCGAATTTGCTATATCTTTTGACTTCGATCTGGAGAGACTAATTTCACTTGTGAAATTAGCACCCGAACATCAGCAAACTCTCATTTTAGACGGGCTATGTAGACAGCCTTACAAAGTGGATATTTTGCCTCCATTCACTGTGAATGTAGGGGCACGACTAGGTTCACTAACTCAAACTAAGTTTGAGGAAATAATGCCTTTAATTGTTACCAATTTTTTCTAGTGTTATGTTTCTGTTTTTGCATCAGCCCAACACTTCACGGCAGCGGATGGACGAAAGTCGCTTGTGGAGTCACCGAGGTTATCTTCCGCCGCTACGTTTTGCCGTTAGACCGTCGCGCGCAGTTTTGCTTGTGGCAAAAGGTCGGTTTTCGTGTCATTATTGATATGGAGTTCTGGAGAAGCAAATGCAACGAGATTCTGTTCCTGCCGCAATCAAACGCGCTGTCTTAGTGGAATCTGGGCATCGTTGTGCCATCCCAACGTGCAGAACAACTACTACAGAAATCGCGCACATCGTTCCTTGGGCAGAGTCTCAGGACAATTCATTTGAGAATTTAATAGCGCTTTGCCCCAATTGCCACACGCGGTTCGATCAGAAGAAGGAAATTGATCGACTATCAATCAAGATGTACAAGCATAACTTGGGCATTTTGAACAATCGCTATGGTGAGTTCGAGAGACGCTTATTTGAGATACTTGCCAAGTCAGGAGAAAGGGTTTTTGTCTTGGGAACAGCCGGCGACCTGCTCATCGCAAATGCAGTGAAAGACGGTTTCTTCGAGGACAAACACGTTGAAGGAATGATGTTTGGAGTGAGCGATAACAATGGGTTTTCTAAGAATTTCCCAATGACGTTTACCTTTTGGGTTACAGATGACGGGGTTGAGTTCATCAAACGATATGCGGAAGGGGCCGATATTGCGTAAGAGAACGAAATAACACTGCGATTACTGATCTTGTAGGGTTCGTTAACGAAGTGTAACGCACCATCAAATATACACAAATGTAACGCACCATCAAATATACACAAATGTAACGCACCATCAAATATACACAAATGTAACGCACCATCAAATATACACAAATGTAACGCACCATCTTTGTGTTAATTTAATGTGCGTTACGCTGTCGCTAACACACCCTACAGTGCGATCGCTGCTGTCCTCAATGAAAATAGGAGCAGATCGCATTGTTCAAATAGTCCAATCTTTGCGGAATTTTTCTCGCTTAGATGAAAGCGAAATGAAACCTGTGAACATCCATGAAGGCATTGACAGCACTCTGCTAATTCTGCAAAGTCGCCTGAAAGCTACAGGCGATCGCCCGCCGATCGAGATTGTTAAAAACTACAGCAATTTACCTTTAGTAGAGTGCTATGCCGGACAATTAAATCAGGTGTTTATGAATATTCTGGCTAATGCGATCGACGCCCTTGAGAGTTACCACCTCGATCGCGGGCCTGCAGCAGCGAAAGCCAATCCGATCGCGATCGCCATCACCACAGAATATTCAAGTCCCGATCGCATAATTGTGCGAATCTCTGACAACGGCCCCGGCATGGCAGAAAATGTCAAAAAACGGCTGTTTGACCCGTTCTTTACGACGAAACCGGTCGGAAAAGGGACAGGATTGGGACTGTCAATCAGCTATAAAATTGTCGTAGAAAAGCACAAGGGTACGCTGCGCTGCGATTCGACACCGGGATTGGACACGGAATTCTCGATCGAGATTCCGCTGCGGCAAGAAGTCAGACAAGCAGTACCATTTGTTTCGCGGAAAATATCGGAGGCAGCTTAGAAAAGGCTGGGGGAAATTTTTTTTCCCATTAACTACTGTAATTAGGTCGGATTACAGTATTATATGTAATAATGCCACAATCAAGACTGCTTTAGGCAGCTTAAACCGTCGGCACTGCCAATAATGTATAACCCAAACACGCCGAGACTAAATATGTTCACTGACTTGCAAATTATTTACGAACGTGACCCTGCGGCGCGCAACTGGCTGGAAGTATTATTTTGCTATCCCGGACTGCAAGCACTTTTTTTGCACCGGATAGCACACTGGCTTTATTCCGCTGGCCTTCCCTTTGTACCGCGCTTGATTTCCCAACTGAGCCGCTTTTTAACAGGTATTGAGATCCACCCAGGAGCGCAAATTGGTAGGGGCGTGTTTATCGACCACGGCATGGGGGTGGTAATTGGCGAAACTGCGATCGTTGGAGATTATGCTGTAATTTATCAAGGAGCGACCCTTGGTGGGACGGGTAAGGAAATAGGAAAACGGCATCCGACCCTGGGAGAAAATGTAGTCGTGGGAGCCGGCGCTAAGGTTTTAGGCAATATTCAAGTTGGCAATAATGTTCGGATTGGTGCGGGTTCGGTAGTGCTGCGGGATGTCCCTAGCGATTGCACAGTTGTGGGAATTCCCGGCCGCATCATTCCTCGCAAAAAGCAGGTAGAAGATGCTCAAAATTCTCAATACCTACCGGATTTGGAAGCTCAAGCGATTCGAGCTTTGTTCGATCGAATTAAGGATTTAGAAGACCAGGTTAATTTTTTAAATTCTCAACTCTCTCCGCTGAGACCAACTGAATCAGAGCAAAAAGAGGCAGAAAAACATGAATTATTCATGTATTCTAATTTATTCATTACAGATTTTTTAGACGGTGCAGGAATCTAGGAAAGCTTGAATTTCTATAGATTTATGCGACCAACACTATCCTGCAGCATTGTACGAACTAACTTGAATTCCTTCAGTAACTGGCTATGACTATTGCTTCTCTTTCCACTAAAACGTTTGATGAAACGAGCAGACATATATTTTCTCGCCGATCGCACTTGCCGAACAGAAGCAATGCTTTGTGGCAAATTGAGACTGGAATAGTGCGAACTGTAACGTGGCTGGAAGATGGCACAATTATCACCTTGGGATTGTGGGGGCCTGGTGATACGATCGGCAAACCAATATCAAAATGCGATCCTTTTCAAATTGAATGCCTCACTAAAGTCGAGGCAGTTCTATTATCTGTCGAGCGCTGGCTAAATAGAGATATTTTGCTCAATCACATTCAGCAAGCTGAAGATTTTATGATAATGCGAGGTTACAAAAGGGTTGACTTTATGCTCTATAAACTATTAACTTGGCTGGCTAAGAGATTTGGTTCTGAGGTAGATCGAGGACATCAGATCGATATGATTTTAACGCATCAGGACATTGCAGAAATCATCGGTACAAGTCGCGTAACTGTCACTCGCACCCTCGGTATTTTTCAACAGCAAGGTTTGATTGAGCGTCTGCCGCTCCACCGGATTATTCTGCAACCTTCAGATGTGTGGCACTACGAAATATAAAAGGATATTAGCTGACAATGGGATATTCGAGCAAATTCAGAGTTTTCTATACCACAGATCATTTGTATCAAATGTGCGTTAATTAAATTTTCTCATCGACTCGTCAATAAGTTCAAAAGCAAGGGCGACGATACGCACTTGCTTTTTTGTTTCTCCTGATTTTTTTCTTCTGGCTGCCAAAAGATGCAATATCTCGCCCCTGTTGATTGTCGCCAAGTAACTCAGTTTGAATAAACTTAACGATGACACAGCATATATCCGCCTACCGACTTAGCAGTTACTTCAAGGTGGCGGTATTGCCTGTAAAATACTCCCTCCCTCCAACATTTGAGACTTTCGGGATCTAGCCACTTCTGGGTGTTCCCAAGACTGTGCAAAGGGCGGAACCAAAAACGGACAAGCTTTCCACCCACCCTGTACCGCCACGCCGAGCATCTGGCAGGTTCCGCCCCTGTGTCCGTGCTGCTCGTAATACCGACAGTGCCGACAGCTTAAATTCCCTACATTTACGTTGCTCACGAGATTTCTCCAACCGTTTTTGTAATAAAAATATAATAACACCTGTACATCTACCGGAATTATGTACTATAATATATTTTACAATTTAAACTCGATCGCCAATGGGGAATCTGGAACTATCTTCTAGAGTAGAATATGCTCTGTTAGCGCTCTTGGAACTGGCGAGTCAGCACCCGAAGGATTCGCCCCTAACAGTGAACGAACTTACTGCTTCTCAAGAAATACCGGAACGCTATCTAGACCAAATTCTTGCCGTGCTGCGGCGTGCGAGTATCGTGCAGAGTCTGCGGGGGGCTAAAGGCGGTTATTTGCTGGCGAAAGAGCCTTGGCAGATTACTTTGCTAGAGGTGTTTTCGACTCTCGAAGGTGACGGCAGCGGCCAGACCCAAAAAGTTTCGGAATCTGCAACAATAGAAAAAACTGCGGTGCTAGAAATCTGGCAGGAAGCGAGACAGGCATCTTGGGCGGTGTTGGGAAAATACACATTACAAGATTTGTGCGAACAGCGGGATGTTCGCAAACAAGCAAATCCCATGTACTACATTTAACTGGAGAGAAAATAAGCCATGAAAATTGCTAGAGATGTTACAGAAATAATTGGTAGAACTCCTTTAGTTCAGCTAAATAAAATTCCCCAAGCCGAAGGAGTAGTTGCTCAAATTGTGGTAAAATTGGAAGGAATGAATCCGGCTGCTTCGGTGAAAGATCGGATTGCGGCCAGCATGATTCATGCGGCAGAAGATGCGGGGTTAATTCAACCGGGGAAAACTATTTTAGTAGAACCGACTTCAGGAAATACGGGAATTGCTTTGGCAATGATTGCGGCGGCGAAAGGCTACAGTCTGATTTTAACGATGCCGGATACGATGAGTTTAGAGCGCCGATCGATGTTAAAAGCTTACGGAGCTCAGTTGGAATTAACTCCGGGACATGAAGGGATGTTAAGCGCGATCGCCCGTGCGGAAGAAATTGCAGAAGAAACCCCCAATGCTTTCCTGCTGCAACAGTTTCGCAATCCCGCTAATCCGAAAATTCACCGGGAAACCACGGCCGAGGAAATTTGGGAAGATACAGACGGTAAAGTAGATTTTTTTGTGGCTGGAGTTGGCACCGGCGGTACGATGACTGGAGTTGCTGAGGTAATTAAACAGCGGAAACCGAGTTTTAGGGCGATCGCAGTTGAACCCGCCAGCAGCCCCGTGCTTTCTGGAGGCAAATCTGGTGCTCACAAAATTCAAGGGATTGGTGCAGGATTCATCCCGGAAGTGTTGAAACCAGAGTTAATTGATGAAGTAATTGCAGTTAGCGACGAAGATGCGATCGCCTACAGCCGCCGGCTAGCCAGAGAAGAAGGATTGTTGTCAGGAATCTCAGCAGGTGCGGCTTTGTTTGCCGCAATTCAAGTCGGGAAGCGGCCCGAAAATGCTGGAAAATTGATAATTTTTGTGCAGCCTTCCTATGGCGAACGCTATCTCAGTACAGTCTTGTTCAAAGACTTAGAACTTCCGACCGTCAGCCAACTCGAAGCATTAGTTTAAAAACTCAAAGATAGCAGTTTTTATCTAATCTTGTTGAGTATTGGATCGAATTGGTTTGATTTCGGTCAATCAATCGGACATGGTATAACTCCTGGGAGTATCTTATTTTTGCACAAAGCATTTTTTGTGATAAGCTGTCGCCCATCTAATTTGTGTATAGCAATCCTTTAGAATTCGCAAAATATGTAGAGTAGTGCCAGTATCCCGTACCTACTCCTACATATTTACACAATTCATTTAGGATTGCTATAGCACGGCTCTGGGTGAGGGGAACCCTACAAAACTGTTGCAATTTTTTTTATAATTAATCTTATATCTTAACAATAGTCTGGACAGTTTTTAGTTCCTAGGCTGAAACCCTCGATTTTTCGTTGGTAGCGAACTTGCCTTGGAGCCTTGAAACCCTTATTCTACGGTTGGCTATCAAAAACTGTCCGAAGAATTGATCTTAAGAGAGAAGAAATTATCGAAAATATTAGTGATTTTGATCTAGATTGAAATAGCTACAGTAGCCCAGAAGTACCGCTGTCTATAATTAAATACGGTTTACTTAAGACGATCTCCCTGGCACACCCCTTAAAAAGGGGGGAACAATAATCCCCTCAAAGTCCCCCTTCTTAAGGGGGATTTAGGGGGATCTCCGGGGCATAAATATGTTAAGTGAACCGTATTGGTCTATAATTAAATAATTCTCGTTTTCAGGGTGGGAACGAGAGAATCAATATTTTTTACAATCTTCATTGGCTGTCGCAGCACAAAGATTGACCGCCCACAAACTGATACAATGCCCAGACTCCTGTCGCGAACAATCTAAATATTTTAGACAAAAGTTCAACTTTCCTGCTTCCAGACTAATGTCTGGAGTCAATCTAAAATCTCAAAGCCATTAACTTCAGCGATATTCTATTTGCCTGCCACCAGCAACTGTTCAAAATCCGCTGCCGACACAGGAGGACTGAACAAATATCCTTGCATGGCATCGCACTCGTAGCGCCAGAGAAAATCTTTTTCTGCTTCCGTCTCTACTCCTTCGGCAATTACTTCAAGACACAGACTGTGCGCCATTTCGATAATAGCTTTGACAATCGCTGCATTTGTGCAACCGTCGGTAATGTTGCTGATAAAACAGCGATCGATCTTTAAAACATCGAAGGGGTATTGCGTCAGATAGCTTAAAGAAGAATAGCCAGTGCCGAAATCGTCAATAGAGATAGAAACTCCCAAATTTTTCAATTGCTGCAAAGTCGCGATCGCCCTTTCGGCATCCTCCACCATCAAACTTTCGGTCAGCTCTAATTCCAAACTGCTCGGTTCCAAACCAATTTCTGCTAAAATTTGGGCAACTCGGCTGCTGAGTTCCGGTTGGTGAAATTGGCGCGGCGACAGATTCACCGCTACCCGCAGCCCGGAAAAACCAGCATTTTGCCAAACTTGCATTTGCCTGCAAGCTGTCTGCAAAACCCATTCGCCTAACTGTACAATAAATCCTGTTTCTTCGGCCTCTGGAATAAATCCTGCGGGCGAAATCAGCCCTTTTTCGGGATGCAGCCAGCGCACTAAAGCTTCTGCACTCATAATTTTACCGCTCTGGACATTGATTTGCGGCTGATAGTAAACTTGGAATTCTTGTCGTTCTAGGGCGTCGCACAAACTTGTTTTGATCTGATCTAATTTATCGGCGGCTTCTTGCAGCAATTCGTTGTTTTGCGATCGCAAATTATGCTGCTGTTGGACAAAAGCTGCTTGTTTTTTCAAGCGGCTGGATATCGCGCCCACAAGCTCAGCTTTAGTAAAAGGTTTAGTTAGGTAATCATCTGCTCCCAATTCCATGCCTTGCCGCACTTCAGAGCGATCGGCTTTACCGGTCAGAAAAACAAAAGGTACTGTAGCAGTAACAGGATGCGATCGCAAGGCCACCAGCACCCCGTACCCGTCAAGTTCCGGCATCATCACATCGCAAAGAATCACGTCGGGAAGACTTGACACCGCGGCATTTAAACCCAGCGCCCCATTTTCTGCACCCGTCACGTCGAAACCTTCGGCTTTGAGGAGTTTGAGAATATTCTCCCTAATTACTTGATCGTCTTCAATCACTAGAATCTTTTTCATATGTCATTCCCTGAAAGCGATATAATTGAGCTGCCTTGCTGAGCGCGATCGGCGTGGTAATAACTGAAAATGCACAGCTAGATCGACCGGCACATCCGAATATTTTCCGACATAAATAGCAGACACCCCTGAAAAAGGCTAATTTTTTAAGGACAACTAGATTGATGTTTCTCTGCTTACTTAGCGCCGTCCGTATTATTACGAGGTTAAGTCAGAAATCTCTCAACTAATTCTAGGCGATCGCCAGTTAGCAGCGGCCTGAATAACTGCTAAAATGGTTGTACCGCTAGAGCGATCGGCTGCAAACAATCTCAGCCTATTTATAGCAGTTGCCCAAACCAACGCAACTGCAAGCAACTAGCAAACCCTTGCAGAGTAAGTATTGCCTCATTATTTAGTGTAAAATCTAAAACTTGTACGCTCGCGACTTGTACTGAGCAAAGCCGAAGTATCTAAAATCTAAAATCTAAAATGACATTACCTAGTGGATTCCCTGAGCCGGCACAGATTGGCGTCATAGAAGTTAAGCAATATCCTCAGTACCGCGCTGTCACCTACACCCACGCAGGCGATTTGCGACAAGCTACAGGAATCGCCTTCAATCCCTTATTTGAACACATCAGCAACAATCAAATTGCGATGACAACGCCAGTAGAAGCGCGCTACACGGAAACTTCCGAGCAAATCGATAAAGTTCCGGTTGCAGAAGTTTCCTTCCTGTATCCCGCACCAAACATCGCCCCCAGCAGCGTTAACTCTGCTGTGGAAGTCACTGATACTTCACCGATGACAGTTGTCAGTATTGGCGCGCGCGGGGCCTACACTTGGGAAAGTTACGAAAATAACCTCCAGAAACTTAAAGATTGGCTTCAAGAACATCCCGAATACGAAATAGTCGGGCCGCCGCGCCGCTTTTTTTACAACTCTCCGATGACGGCAGAAGCAACTAAAATCAGCGAGGTACAAATTCCCATCAAACGCCGCTGACGTGAACGACCAATTCGCGAAAGTGGCCACGCTGGCGGTGTTCCCAGAGATAAATTCCCTGCCAAGTTCCTAACAATAATCTACCGCGCGCGATCGGGATTTGTTCGGAAGTATGAGTCAGCGCAGTGCGAATGTGCGCCGGCATATCGTCGGGGCCTTCCGCATCGTGAATGTAACTCGCGCCCTCCGGTACAAGTTTAGCCAAAAAGTTAGCTAAATCCTTAAGTACATCCGGGTCAGCATTTTCTTGAATCACCAAGCTAGCAGAAGTGTGGCGCAAAAACAAGCTACAAAGTCCGGTTTCAATACCCGAATTCGCCACCGAATCTTCTATCTTAGGAGTGATGTTGCACAGAGACTTCCCTGTAGTTTGAATCTTGAGTATTTGCTGATGATGAATCATATCATCTCCGGTAAAATAACCATTATAAGGTTCGTAGTGAGGACTTCAGTCCTCTCTTTTTTGAGGACTGAAGTCCTCACTACAAACATCTAATATTTTAAACATTCAATCAGACTGTTTGCAAAACTATTGAATCACCGTCATCCTAATCGCCCTCTTTAAAATAGTCTACAACAGCTTGGGCGATCGCCTCAGTACCATTTTTATCCAACTTATCCGACAAACGCGGCGGATGTAGCGGCTGTCGCAAAAACCCCCAATCCCCCTCAAAAAACTCCGCCGCCGTCACAACTTGATGTTCCGCATAATTTTTCAGCCACTCCAACAACACCGCAGCTTCCGCAAAACCATCTCTCATAATAGAAACAACAGGTATTTCCAAGCGCAAAGCTTCCGAAAAAGTGCTGTATCCCGGTTTAGAAACCAAGCGCCCGCAGACAGGCATCATATCAACCGGGCGCGGTAAAATCGGGAAAGATTGTGCAAACTCCTGATTTTTGACTTTAATCAAATTCGGCAAATCGGGAGCTCCCCCATCAAAAGTAATAAATTGCCAATCGCTAAATTGCTGGAGATTGTGATAAGGAATTGCTTCTAAACCCAGCCCGCCAAAAGTCAGCAACACAGTTTTTTCCAGCGGTGATTTAATTCCGAATACTTCCCGAATTTCATCGTTACTGTAGCGAGGATTACCGCCCGTCAAGCCGACATCTTGAATATTTGGAAAAGCTGGCATCGGTTCATGTAAAGGCAGGCGAAAAAGCCGATCGCACTTTCCGAAACATTCACCAATCCAATCTGCCATTTCTACAAACTCCCCGCCCCAATCTCGATAGATAAAATCCCAGCCAAAATTGCTCATCATCCAGCAAGGAACCCCAGCAGATGCCGCCATTCGCGCAGCCAAAGGAGGAATATCTGCAAACACTAAACCCACCCGATTTTGCTTAATAAAATTAACTTCGCCCGCAATTATCGAATTTTGGTTTTTCCGAATTTCCCGCAACTTTTCCAGCGTCGCCTCTTTATCCATATGCAAACTATCAGCTTGCACGACACCCACATCTAAAGCGCGGGGACGAAGGATAAAATCGCCAGTAATATAACATTCTAGCAGCCAGCGAGGTGCTGTTGTGGTGATAATTAGTAAAATATCTGGATTTAATTCTTGAATTTTTGCAGCTACGGAGGAAACTCGGACAGCGTGGCCGAATCCGTGATTCGTGATGGCAATATATAATGTTGGTCGAGACATTGTTAATAGGGAATTGGGAATTGGGAATTGGGAATTGGGCATCGGGCATCGGGCATCGGGCATCGGGCATCGGGAATTAGAGGTAGAGACTGGAAGGCGACAAGGCCAAGCTTCAAGCGACGCACAACGAACAATGACACAATTAATAACTAATGACTAATGACTAAGCGGTTGTGTATTTAACTTGTATATTCCTAACCTTGCTCTGAGCAACTGCCGAGAATAGTTTTATTATTTTAGATGCAATTTAAAGGCGGACTAGCTTATGTTACCGATTGATATGCTCTCCGACCGATTGACTATAATAAAATTATTGGCTCTCCTGAACTTGTGGTGATAATTTTATCTAATCAGAAGAACAAGCTAATACGCGATTTCTAAAATTATTAAAATTACAAAAGCCATATCCTTGCCGCATTATCAACTTGATTCGATTGTTGATTCCTTCCATGACTCCACGTGTTGTTCGATTAAGAAAGTAGTTGCAAATACCCTCAAAATGATTTTCAATTGTTGATGCAGATTCTCTGAAAAATACTTGTGCATAATTTAGCCATTCTTTGATTTTTTTCTGCCCTTTTTTGACTGTCAAATTAGTTTCATATATTTCTCTAAATTCTTCTTTCATCTCATACGCAATTCTCAAGCATTCTGATTTGCCTAGTGTTGATTCCAATTTGTCAATCTGCTCGGAATTAAAATTTACTCGGTTACTTAATAATAAGTATTTACTTTGTCTATCTGTTATTCCGGCTGCTCTACGCAATTTATTCAAGTCTTTATTAACTATTTTCATTACATGGAAACGATCGATAACAACCTTGGCATTTGGAAATACTTTTTTGATAACTTTAGGGAATCCTCCCCACATATCAACACTCACCTCCTCAACTTGTTCTCGAACCTCAATTGCCTGTGTCATAAGAACTTCAATGATTTCTTCGGATCGATGAGAATCAATCATCTCAATTAAATTACCTTCGGAAATGTCACCAACGACGGTCACAAAATTTTCTTGACCTTTCCGCATACTTATCTCGTCCAGAGAGATTCGTTTAGCCTCTCCCCAATTTATTTTTTTTTGAGCTTTGTTTACTTGATCAAATATTCCTTTTATTTCGTGATAGCTCAGTTCTTCTTCTCGTCCAATTTGCTCCATGTTCGATTGCTTGACACGCTCATAAATATTTTGTTCATATCGTTGAGGATGTCGTCTTTTAATGTCCAAAAAATCTATTTTTTCTGTGGGATACCGTTGGCAAGTAGGACAATAAAACTGCCGTCGTGGGATTTTTAAATACACAGAACGACCAAAAACTGGTAAATCTCTTACTAAAATTGGTCGATTCTGATGCCTTTGTTCGGTATAATTTTGACAATGATGACAAACCATACCTTCTCCTAAAATCCTCAGTCCTAATAAAATTTTTCCCTCAATTTGAGTACAACTTTCAACCTTCACTCCAGGCAAGTCTAATATATAGTCCAAATAAAAGTCCATGACAGTAAATGTATTGTTTGTTGCATTATACACCATAAAGTTATGAGAGCCAAATTATTGTTTAATGATGAACGCCAATCCTCTCTTTATGAATAAATTAAAACTAAAATTTTTCCTCCTAACTTAATTATAATTGTACAGGGATCGAATATGCAAGAACCCATCAATCGCGCGCACCCTCAGACCAAACAGGCAATTGATTAATCTTGTCCAGGGTTATATCTACATACTTTTTACCGTCCGCCGCCCGATTTTCCCCAAAATATCCATCATCGCCATCGTGTTTGTGAGGGCCACTCAAAGCTTCTGCATAGCGGCCTTGCAAACGAGCTTGGTTGAAAGGAGAAGTTGCGTACCAGTACCAGCGAGTCGGAAAAACTATGCCGCCAATATCCTCAATTGAATCGCGAGTGCCGCGCAAATGGAAAATGCGATCGGCCTCTGCAAAACCATTTTCTCCCGAAAACACGCCCCCAACTGAAATAACAGTAATTTCTGCTTTCAGCCATTCTTTAAGATAGGGAGTAGCACCCAAAGCAACTTGTGCGCCGCCGCTAGTGCCAATTAAAATAACTTGCAAAGGTTTTTGAGGATTAGCTGAAATCAGAGATTTAGCATTCATTCGCTCGATAATTGCATGAGCAATTCCCTGATTGTATGCAAAACCGTAGCGATAATCCAGAGAAATTGCAAACCTCCAAAGATTGCGGATTTTGATGAATATATCCGCCCCAATCGGCCCACTTTTTGCCTGTGCTGCAAACCGCCAAAAAGGAGCTAGCCAGCGCTGTCCGCCTAAACTTTTGTTAGAAGCTGAATAAGGAAAAATATCCCCCACGGCTACGCACTGCGGGTGACTTTCAACTAAATGTTTGAGAAAAAATGCTTCTCCCGGTGTTAGTTCGTCCCCCGAAAAATCGCCAACTCCCGGTAAAAAGATGATATAACAATTGCTCGGTGAAGACTGGCGCGCTTCCGGGCTGCTGTCGTTCGGGGGCAATATCTCTGGCGAATTTTGCTTTAAACCCAAAGTTTCGGCACTTTGACCCAGCCACCATATAACAGTTCCCACTGGCGAAAGAATGCCCCAAACTAACAGGATTAGACCTGCGATGAGCAACAAATTTAAACTTCCTCCGCGCAGCCACGCAAGTATCTGCAAAATCAATCTTAGCATTTCATAAAATCTGGTAGAATGCCGGTTATACCAATTTAATGTGAAGTTGCACATATTCCGATCCCCCTAAATCCCCCTTAATAAGGGGGACTTTGATAGGAATCTTGTCCCCCCCTTATTAAGGGGGGTTAGGGGGGATCTGATTCGGGAGCAGCCTCATAAAAAATTGATATTAATTACCTAATTATGTAGAAATATTTTGGTGATTGTGCTGTATTAGAGCTTATTTTGTCCGAGTTGTCAACTATCTTGAGGAGCAGGAGTTAAAGGTGAGGGGAGAAGATTCAATTGCAGGTTTGCGAAGAACGCTTTGGAACGCACTTTCTTTGAACAGCAACTTTTACGAAAAAACTCCCTACACTGCCAGAACGAAGCGGATAGCTTTAACGATTGTAATTTTAGCAGCGGTGTCCCGCGTTTTTGGCAGTGCCGTCATTTTGTTAATCAATCGAACTGAGCTATCCGTGTTATTGTTAGCACTTTGGATAGATGCTTTGGCACTGGTGGGGGGTTATTATTTTTGGACTTTCACTATCTTTAAAATCGGGCAGTGGCTGAAGCCGGGTCACGTAACTTATGGGGAGTTGTTGGTTCCGATCGGCTTTGCCTACGCCCCGCAAGTGCTGAATTTCTTAACCTTAATTCCCTTGCTGGGAGAAGGGATAGAGCGGATATTAACTGTGTGGAGCTTGCTATCTGTAATTGTGGCGGTTCGCCAAGGTTTGGATATTAAAACTCGCTGGGCGGTGTTAATCTGTTTTGTGGGTTGGCCGCTGATTCAAATTGCGATCGGGTTTGTGAAAGTTATTAAACAGTTGCTTCCACAATGGCTTTAAAAGTAGCAACTTGTAATAATTAAAAAGGCAAAGAATACAAAAAAACTGCATTCTCAAGCCCTCCTAATTTCTGCGGCAAGTATGCGACTAATAGCCATTCAAAAAAGCCGCCAATTTTGCGATTGCGCTCCGGTGCGACAACAAGTCCCTTAACCTGTTAAAATAAAATTGCTTTGGGGCGCAAATACCCCAGCCAAGCTTGGGATTTCAAACAAAAGCATTCCCCGATCGTCATCGAGGCAGTTTCGCTTGCCAATTTGAGAGAATGCTTGACAGGGTGGCCGCGGCAAAGTAGATTTAGGCACAGCAGATAGCATGATTCTTGACGGCAACCACACCCCTACTATTCGGCTCTCCCCACTGTCCCTCCCCCCTTAGCAAGATACATTGTTAGAGAAGGAAATACACAAAAATTTACATCTATAATTTGTGTAGTGTTCCAAATCGCTCCTCACCAGCAGCGATACAGCCCTCGCCCAGACAGTAGGATAGAAAAAATATGTTTGAACGCTTTACAGAACAAGCCATTAAAGCAATCATGCTAGCCCAAGAGGAAGCGCGGCGCCTCGGCCACAATTTTGTAGGCACCGAGCAAATTCTCTTAGGACTCGTCGGCGAAGGCACTGGCATCGCTGCAAAAGTATTACTGGATATGGGCCTCAACTTGAAAGAGGCGCGCAATGAAATCGAAAATATCATCGGTAGAGGTTCCGGGTTCCTCCCGCCGGAAATTCCGTTTACCCCCCGCGTCAAGCGCATTTTTGAGACGGCGCTGAACGAAGCGCGACAGTTAGGACACAATTACATCGGCACCGAGCACATCCTGCTGGGACTGATCCAAGACGATGAAGGGGTGGCCGCGAAGGTGCTGCAAAACTTGGGGATCGATCGCCAGAGAGTTCGCACGCAGGTAATTCGTGCCGTGGGAGAAGTCGCGGCGGTATCAGGAGGGCGAGGAGATAGCGGTGGCGATCGCAAAATCCCAACTTTAGAAGAATTCGGCACTAACTTAACCAAGCTAGCAGCCGCAGGCAAACTAGATCCAGTCGTGGGCCGCGAAAATGAAATCGAGCGCGTGATCCAAGTGCTGGGGCGCCGCACGAAGAACAATCCAGTGTTAGTAGGCGAACCGGGAGTCGGCAAAACAGCCCTCGCCGAAGGCCTCGCCCAGCGAATTGTTAACAGAAACGTCCCGGAAATTTTAGAAGACAAACAAGTAATCAGCCTCGATATGGGTTCGCTGATTGCCGGTACAAAATTCCGCGGCGAATTTGAGGAACGGCTGACGAAAATTATGGCAGAAATTCGCGCAGCAGGCAACATCATTCTGGTAATCGATGAAATTCATACCTTAGTCGGTGCAGGCGCGATCCAAGGCAGCATGGATGCTTCCAATATGCTCAAACCAGCCCTGGCCCGAGGCGAATTGCAGTGTGTCGGCGCAACTACCTTGGATGAATATCGTAAGCACATCGAGCGCGACGCTGCCTTAGAACGCCGCTTCCAACCGATCAAAGTCGGCGAACCCAGCGTGGCTGAAACAATAGAAATATTGTACGGGTTGCGATCGGCTTACGAACAGCATCACCGACTGACAATTTCCGATGCAGCTATAGAAGCAGCGGCTACACTGTCAGACAGGTACATTAACGATCGATTTTTGCCAGACAAGGCGATCGACTTAATTGACGAAGCAGGTTCCCGCGTCCACGTCCTCAACTCGCAAACGCCGCCCGAAGTTAAAGAACTCAAAAAACAACTTCCGGCCGTCAGCAAAGAAAAAGATGCTGCTGTGCGCGAACAAGACTTTGATAAAGCTGGTAAATTGCGCGATCGCGAATTAGAAATCGAAGCCGAAATCGCCGAAGCTACGATCAACAAAAGCCACATCAGAATCTCTCCCATCGTCACTGAAGAAGACATCGCCCACATCGTGGCAAATTGGACGGGAGTACCAGTTAGCAAGCTGACAGAATCGGAATCGGAATTGCTGCTGCACATGGAAGACACATTGCACCAGCGTTTGATCGGTCAAGAAGAAGCTGTCAGCGCAGTTTCTCGCGCCATCCGCCGCGCGCGGGTCGGCTTGAAAAATCCCAATCGCCCGATCGCCAGTTTCATCTTTTCCGGGCCCACAGGCGTCGGCAAAACAGAACTGACAAAAGCCTTAGCAACATATTTCTTCGGTTCCGAAGAAGCAATGATTCGGTTAGATATGTCCGAGTTTATGGAACGCCACACAGTTTCTAAACTCATCGGTTCGCCTCCAGGTTACGTCGGCTACGACGAAGGCGGTCAACTAACAGAAGCAGTGCGTCGTCGTCCTTACACAGTGATCTTGTTCGACGAAATCGAAAAAGCTCACCCGGATGTCTTCAACATGATGCTGCAAATCTTGGAAGACGGCCGTTTGACCGATGCCAAAGGTCGGACAGTAGACTTTAAGAATACGCTGCTGATCATGACATCAAACATCGGTTCGCGAGTAATTGAAAAAGGCGGCGGTGGGCTTGGTTTCGAGTTTGCTGAAGGTGCCGCAGACGCGCAGTACAGCCGCGTTCGCAACTTGGTAAACGAAGAATTGAAACAGTTCTTCCGTCCCGAATTTATCAACCGCTTGGATGAAATTATCGTCTTCCGCCAGTTGAACAAGGAAGAAGTCAAGCAGATTGCAGATATCATGTTGCAGCAAGTCTTCGGCCGCTTAACCGAACAGGGTATTACTTTGTCGGTGACAGACAAGTTCAAGGACTTGTTAGTTACAGAAGGCTACAATCCCAGCTACGGTGCTCGACCATTGCGCCGCGCCATCATGCGGTTGTTGGAAGATGTACTGGCTGAGGAAATGCTGTCTGGAAAGCTGAAAGAAGGCCAAAGTGCGATCGTTGATGTGGATGAAAACGGTCAGGTTAAGGTAGTGCCCGATGGTCCATCTGAGCCGAAATTGCCAGAATTCGCATTAAGCCATTAATGCACTCTACAAACGCATAAATACTGTTGATTAAAAACCCGGTTTCTCAGAGAAACCGGGTTTTTAATTAACGGTAGTAATAAATATCTAATCACTACATATTTATTACTACCTTCAAAAATACCAGTAACATGAATCACATCTGCGGAATGTGGGGTAAAGGATACATAAGTCCTGAAATCATAGCCCTGTTTTACCATCAGTTTGCCTTAAAATCTTCAGTGTGGGGGGTGAAAAAGACTTGTGATAGCCGCAACAGGAATGTTTAGCGTTGCTTGAGGCGACGACGAGCTATTGTCCCTGCGACAAGTGCCAAAAGCGTACCACCTAATGTTAACGGCTCAGGCACAGAGGGAGAGGCAACAGCATATTGTTTTGGATAGTCGAGCTCAAATTCAAAAGAGATAAGACCCAACTCCCACACCACCTCACCCTGCCAAAGAGCCCGCCAAGCTGATTCCCCCAAGCCATAAGACTCTGAAGAAGGGTAATGTAACAAACGGTTAGCAAAAATTGGGCCACTAACTATATATTCATCACAAACAACACAGGGTTTGGGGTAAGTTCCCCCATAGTCGTTATCGCTTCCCAGCAGGAAACCTACAGTCTTGGCAAATGAATAAGCCAAGCTTCCATCATCCCCCCACCAAACTTGGTTCTTCAATTCTGACTCCAAATCACGAAAAGAGCCAGTTTTGTAAGACACATCATAGCTCGTTCCTTCAACTTCAACCGTCACACAGGGTTGAGAGAGGCAAGCAGCAGCGGCTGGCTTAGTCTCAAGGGTGATAGATGCAACAGCTACCAGACTAGAAACAGTCAAAATCGATTTGACTAAACCTAATGGAGCTTTCATGATTTTTCTCGGTAAATTTATTGTTGAACTCTGTTTTTCTAAATTAACCTATTTGATGGGAGGTTGACCTGGGTAAACGCATCTAATTTTTAAATTCCCATATATAGCGTTTGAGGAGAGACAAAAGCGCTACAGGTGGAAAAACCGTTCTCAATAAACACCAATAAAGCCGAGTCCGCAGTGCTAAAACCCCTCGTTATTGACAAGATGCGTTTACCCTGGGAGGTTGACTACGACTACAGATAGGACTTACGCACACAAAAAGTAGTGGCTCTTCTAGACTAACGATGATAAATTAATAGCAAAATGCCAATTTAATAGAACTCTTCTTCTAACCCACATTCCGCAGATAAATTACCATTCCTAATAATTATTTTAATTTTTCTAGCTGTAAGCCTTACAGAGTAAAGATTATACGGATTTTCAACTCCAATTTTTTCTCCAAACTTATTAAAAATTTTTATTAATAAGAAGTCCCACATCTGAGTCAAGATGTCGAAAATCCGTTAAATTACTTGATTTATAAGTCAATGTGCGGAAGGTGGGTTTCAAAAGAATCCCCCACTATAAGTAAATATAATGAGGGAATTCTTTTTTGAACTAAATAAAGTTCAACTCCGAAAGGAGTGGTTTTCTTTGTCAATGTTTGCCCAGGTTTTCATTAGCAACACTTTCCCCTTAACTCCAGAGGTATGTTTAATCACTAACCTCCGTGTTCAACGCTAGAAAACGGCTTACCAAGCCTATACGTTGAAGTGCCTATATATTCCGAAGCACTCGTAGCAACCAAGAGTGTAACGAGCTACTAAGACTAATGACACGCTCCTTAATTTCTTAAGAAGCCCACACTGTAACGGTCTTCCGTTCAGTGCGTGGAGTTGTCACGCTCTCAAATCGCGCCGCTAAAAAAAATGTTTTTACCTATTGACTTAACTTGATTTTCGGGTTATATTTTAAATGATGGTATTGGTAACTCAAATTTTAAAATTTTCACCCATCCCATTATTTTATAATACCCTGTCAAGCCGACGTGTCAAGCTTTTTACTCGAAAAAAAAGGGCAAATTTTAAAAATTTGATTAAAAAATAATCGGAGGGTATTGGTAAACGCGCCCTCCCCGCGCGACAGGATTTGATTGCAGAAAACTCAATCCCATGACTGAAATTGTACAACCCAATGCTGCACAAAAGCTGAAATGCGATCGCGCCGCGTTTCAAAAGTAGCAGCAATCCAGATAAATACAATCCCAAAAGCCAGACCAATCGCCCATTTAATCAGCGGATAATCGAAGATCAGAACCACCAACTGATAGAAAACATTGATTAAAAATACAGCCGTTCCCACAAACAAAAACGCCCGAACTCGCAGCGCCAAACCCGCTGCAATAGCCACCAAACTAAAATATCCCGCAACTAAACCGTGGCTTTGCTGAGTCAAAAGAGGTATCCCGCAAATCAGCGCAGTTGCTAGCATTCGCAGAGTGTGGCGCAGCGGTTTTTCTGCTGGTAATTTGAGAGTGCTATCGAACTGAGTAATGTAAAGCAAAGAAAGTCCTAAAGGAGTAACATAAAACTCTGGCTGAGTCAATCCTATTTGCCAGAACCACCGCAGCATTATCCAGTCAATTATTGCCACACTCACATAGGTAAAACGGGCTTCCTGCCTTTCCCAACCTAGGAAAACATAGAAGGCTGCAGCTATCAGCAAGCTAATCGGATAAAACTTAGCCGGACTTTCCAAAATAGCAACTATTGGAATCAGCGAAGCAATTACCTGCCAAGGTTTTTTTGACCAACCCCAGTTGTCCCAAGGCAAAATGTAAATGAAATAGGCAAATAGAGAAGTGAGGGCAACTTTCCAAGGCTCCAGCGGCCCGGAAATATACTTAACTAAAGGTGTATTGATCCAGTAAAGCCGGAGGCCAAAGGCTTCTAGCCAACCCAAGTAAATCCAAATTTCTGCCCATTGGCGATCGAGATTATTTCGCCCTTGCAAGAAAGCGTATTGAACTAATAAAGCACCAGTGACTAATCCTAAACTTAGGCCGGACTTAATATCATCGGCAGAAGCCCAAATCAGCAGCAAACTGCTCAAAACCCAGTGCAGGTGAGCAAATATTTTTAACTCTGCATTAGTTAAATGTAAATAATTGCTGAGCCAAGGAGATAAAATGCGATAGATATATGTTAAAGTTGTGCCGAGAGTGGCCAGGACAATTAAGCCGTCGCTAAAAGCTCCTCCTGGTGTTTGAAAAAGTTGATAGAGTAGCGATTCGTAAGCAGCAACCGACACGCCAATTAATCCTAAATAAACTAAAGGTTTGAATTCGGGTTCCCGCCTACCAATGCCGATCGCAATTAAAGACGCACCCAACACAGTTAAACCAGTCCAATTGGCAAAAGTTTGCGATCGGAAAGTTAAACCCAATACGCCGTAAGCCAAAGGTATAAAATGAATGCTAGGTAAAATTGTTGGATCGCGGTGGCGGCGCCGCCACACATCGCCCAATAATTGCGTAGACAACCCGATCGCAATATTCGCCACTGCCAAATTAATCGTAGTGCGATCGACAAAACTCAAACCAACTGCTATCAACAACTCCAAACTCCAAGCCAAAGCATAAATTGCCAGAGGGGAAAGTTGGCGTAAACTTCGGAAAATAATCGCAGCCATTATCACCAAAATAGCAGCCAAAACTTCAGTAGAAGGCGGAAAACTCAAGGTACTGCCTGCGTACAGTTCATAGGAATAAAAAGTAATAGTTGTTAACAGTAAACCTGCCAGTAAGATTGCCCACCCATCTAAAGCTCGATCGTAAATTTGAGCTAATTGAGAAGGCTGAGGTAAACGGCTGGAAAAACGAACAACCATGCTGCGAAGCAACCACAGACACAAAAGAGCGATCGCGCCGGCAATTCCCCAATCCCAACCCGACACAAAACCTAATTGATCGATCGCCGCCGCTACGAAACTCAAGCCAAATCCCACTCCAATCACAGCCGCTGGTAGCTCTACTAAATAGTAAGTATTGACCAACATTAATCCGGTTGCCAAGCCCAAAGCAATTAACCGATATCCCGGAAAAGTAAAAATTAGAAATTGTGCGAATATTAAGGCGATCGCGCTAAAGGTACTGGCGACTTTTTTGTGAGGAACCTCAGTATATTTAGCAACAACAGTCAAAGCCAAAGGAGTCGCCAGCCAGAGCAAACTCCACTGAGGGCGATAAGTGGCAGTACCCGCCATTAAATAATTTTGGAGCACGATAAAGCTGAATCCTGCTATTGCCAAGCCCAGATACCAGGAACTTTGGAACCATGCAGGATGCCAGCGGAAAAATGCAGAACTTTCTCGGGAATTTGCCGCTTTCATCCAGACAAAAAATCCCCATTCAGCAGCCATAAAAATTAATAAAATTGCTGACCAAATATTGGGTGGCTGGTTGGGGAAAAATAAGTCAATTGCCGAAGCGATCGCGCCTAAACCCATAATGTGAGTTATGGGAACCAAAATTGCGGGATTTCCCTGTTGTTCAACAGCAGAAGCCTGCCTCGCAACTCGCCGGGAATTCTCGGCACTTAAGTATTTCCAAGTGATCCAACCTAAAATTAAAGTAGAGACTAATAAATTGAGCGATCGCCAAAACGGATTGACTAAACTAATAACAGTTAAAACAATCCCCAAACCGAGAGCAAGGTTTTCGCCAAAACGGGCAAGTTGAAACTTTCGCTGGCGGTAGAGCCATTGGGCCGCAGTTACCATTAAAATTAAATAAGGCAACAGCAAAACACCCCAAAAAGCCCAAGGAGTTTCCTGAGAGTTTGTAAGCTGAGTTAAAAATGCCACAACTTGTGTTTTAATCCCTAAAGGAAGCACTCGCCAAAACAGCCAAATACTCTGAAGTCCCACAGCCTCAAGCATTAGCAAATCAAACTCTTGCCAAAACCGCACTAAACGGTTATAAAAAAACCAAACAGCCAATCCGCTAACTGCGATCGCCTGTAGCGGAATGTCGCGAAAACAAACCAGCCATCCCAAACCCACCAAACCCATTCCCGCTAATTGCCATTTAAAAAAATTGCTGGGATTTTGCGGGTCAGATATATTGTTTTCAAGAGTCCCAGATGCCAGGGGGTGCTGCCAATCTAGCCATGCTAAAAGCACGCCACAAATTCCCAAAGCTAAACCCATTTCAGCGATATTTATATCCTTGACAAATATCGCTCTACCCAGTAAAATTCCTAACGAATAAGCTACTAAAGCCGCTTTTTTGTAAGTCAGAAAATCTCTGCTCAAACTGAAAGCAGCGGGGAATGTTTCAGTAGTTCCCCCGCGTTGGATAGATTGCAATCGTTGTTGGTGAACTTGATAAACTGTAGCAGCAGCAGTTCCCACTGTACCCAAATAAACCGCAGCCAGGGAAAAGCCTCCAAATGCCCAACCCCAGTGCAAATAACTCAATCCCAAGTGATTTAGGGCGATCGAGTGAGTGATGTTTTTTCCTGAAAAGCTTTGATATTGATCTTTGATAATCCGGGCAGTTATCCAAGTCAAAATAAGTGCCGCTGCGATTGCTACCGCCCAATCCCAAGGATACCGCCACAATCCAAAAGTATCCATTGCCCAAAAATTGATCGGCACTAGCAACAGCGTCACTTCTTGCAAAGTTTGGGCAGTCAAGTGCAAATTATGCTGTCTGTTTGCCCAACTGCTAATCGCCCAAAAGGTTAAAGTATAAGCTAATAAAACTCCATATTGTCCGGCGGCAGGAAATCTTTCCCACTGACTGGCAGCTAAGACTCCAGAGGAGACAACTACCATGAACACTCCTAAAAACAACAGCCACACCACGCTAATTTCTGCCATTAACGAGTGCAAAATTTGAGCGATAAAATTAGCGGTGTGAGTAGTTTTTGTGGGCGTAGCAACGCTTTCTCTGCTGCTAGGTAATGCTTGAGGCGTTGATAAGGCAGGTACTTTTGGCTGGTTCCTAGGAGCTCGCGGGCCGTCTATTTCAGAAAGGTCTACAGCGGGAACTCTGAGTGGGCAGACTAAATACTGTCGGCACAATTCCTCAACCTCAGCGGGCGAAAGTAAACCTAGTCGCAGCCACGCATCTAAACCTGTCAACAACTCAGGATGCGAGGCTAAGACGCTCAATTCAATTTTGCTCGATCGATCTTTGGGAGACGACATTGGCTTAAACTTGTACTAAGTACCTTCAAGCTATAGCCTAGATTAATGTCGATCGAACATGGCAACATTCCGCCATCGAAATTGGCACAATAAGTATTTATAACTAAATATCAGTTGCAGCCAGTGTCAACCGATAAAAAAAAATCCCGCTGATGGGCCGAAACCAGCGTACATCAGCGGTGAAAAACTCCAAATTAGGACACAGCAGCGGTTTCCTTACCGATCGACATATTGCAGCAAAGTGTCCACACTAGCATTGTGGTCTATGAAAGAAAACAAATGTTTGAAGAGGAGTTTTCCCTCTGCATCCAAAACAAACTGAGCAGGCAAAGGAGCACCTAAAGCCTGACCGACTTGATAAGCCCGAAAAACTTGACAGCCTGGATCGGACAGCAGAGGCATTTTCAAGCCTAAATCTCTAACCACAATTTGGCTTTGGCGATCGTCGATACTGGCAACCATCAATAATTCTATATTGCGATCGGCAAATTTTTCCCAGTTTTCATTCAAAGCTTTAATGTGAGGAAAACAGAAAGGGCAATATTGCTTTTCAGTAAAAATCCGCGTAAAAGCCAGAACTACCGGCTTATCGCCCCGATAATTTGACAGCCGCACCAATTTGCCATTATTAATATCCGGCAATTCAAAATCTGGCGTCCTCTGTCCCATGTTCAGAACATTAGTCGCCGGAACAGGCAATAAATTTTGGAAAAATCGCTGATTTAACAAGCCGCTAAAATTAGTAGAAGTCAGCATATTTCCTAATTGGGTAATTGCTAATTGCTAAGCTGCTGTGCATCTAATTTGACAGTCAATTTTTCTACAATTCTTGTGGAACGGGCATCCGGCCTGTCTCTTTATTCAATTTAGATGCGTAGCAGCTTAATTGGTAATTAAAAATCCGGTTCAATGAATGCCCCTGTGGGTACGGACACGGCAGCGCCGTGTCCCTACAAATATAATGTGCTTAAACTGCAGCAAAGAATACCTTAGACTTGACCGGATCGGGAGTCATAGTCTTGTCACCGGGCTGCCAGCCGGCGGGACAAACTTCATCGGGATGAGACTGGACGTGTTGGATAGCTTGCAGAGTGCGGAGAGTTTCGTCCACGTTGCGGCCGAAGGCAAGATTGTTGATAGTAGAGTGTTGGATGATGCCTTCTTTGTCGATGATGAACAGACCTCTGAGGGCAATGCCTGCTTCTGGGTCGAGGACGTTGTAGTCGGAACTAATTGTTTTTTTGAGGTCAGCAACCAAGGGATAGTTGAGGTCGCCGACACCGCCTGCTTTGCGGTCTGTTTGTATCCAAGCGAGGTGAGAGAATTCGCTGTCAACGGATACGCCGAGGATTTCGGTATCGATTTTCTTGAAGTCCTCATGGCGATCGCTAAATGCTGTAATCTCAGTCGGGCACACAAAGGTGAAGTCCAAGGGATAGAAGAACAGGACTACATACTTTTTGCCTTTATAGTCTGACAGTTTAACTGTCTTGAATTCCTGATCCACTACGGCTGTTGCTGCGAAATCGGGTGCAGCTTGACCAACCCGGAGGCATTCACTGGTCATAGATTTTGTTTCCTTTTTTACGAACTGTTACAAATATATCATACTCATAACGACTACAAGTATCTTCTCGATCAATCAAAAAAAGACGCTCTCAAATTTGAGAGCGCAGTTTTTTTGATTAAATAATGGCTCAGGCGGGATTTGAACCTGCGACCTTGGGCTTATGAGTCCCCTGCGCTAACCACTGCGCCACTGAGCCAAACCTACTTCACGATTTACTATCATAGCACGGTAGGGCTAGCTATGTCTTGTTTTCAAGAAACACTATTTCTAATGACTTCCAGTAAAAGTTATGAGTTTTGGTAATCATTCAAAACCCATAACTTCTGACCAGTCGTTACCGAGAAGCGCTGGACGCATCGTCGGGCAGAAAAGCCATTGGGTTGATAGCACCCTGTCCGGCGGGATGAATTTCAAAGTGCAAGTGCGGCCCGGTACTGAAGCCAGTGCTGCCCATTTCTGAAATCTGTTCGCCTTGAGTGACTCTCTGACCTTTTTGCACCAAAATTCGGCTGTTGTGGGCATAGACAGTCTCAGTGCCGTCGGGATGGGTAATTTCCACCAGATACCCGTAGCCGCCGTCGTTCCACTGAGCATAGGTAACCACCCCATCTGATGCTGCCACAATTGGCGTGCCGATCGGCCCTGCAATATCAATTCCCTTGTGCATCCGTCCCCACCGCCAGCCGTAGCCAGAAGTAAGAACACCCTTAGACGGCCAAATAAACCCGTTAGCCGACTGTTGTTTGCCGTTAGGCAGATAAGTATCAGGGCTCGAAAGCGGAGGCAGTTCTGGAGAAACCATGCGTCCCAAAGACGGGTTGCTTAGGGGATCGTAACCCTCGGCTCCCAAAGGAGCAGTTGCTACCACAGGCCGCTGCCCAGCAGAGGTCGGCGTCAGGTTGATTGGTTGCAGTTCCGCTGCGCGAGCGGGGTCTAAACGCTCTTGCTGCTGCTTCTGAACCTGCTCAGACCAGGCTCTCGATGGCGGTCTGCTGATTTCATTCTGCACCGCCTCAGTATAGTCGGGGGTGTAGAGATATGGATTGACACTTGGCATATCCTCAGACGGGTTGACCGAGGGCCCGTCAGTTGGAGTCAGGGACACCGCATTGGCGCCGATCGAATTGCGCGAGGCACGATATTCCTCTCGCAGCCTGACAACTTCTGCCCTCAAGCGTTCGGAATAAGGGTTGAGAGCTTCTGCGGTGGGGAGAGCCTCCGAATTCGACTCTGGTAAAGCGCTAGTTGGATCGGCATTTGAAGCCTGGGCGCTAGTATTTGCCACGAAGCTGATCGGCTGCGGGTATGCTCCCGTAGCGATGGCGGTAGCATTTGCACTGGCTGGTCCAGGCAGGGCACTGGTGTCAACTGCACCTGTAAATGTTGGTTCGCCTTGAAGATCCAGCTTCCGTGGATCGCTAATGGTTTGGGAAACTTGAGTCAGCGGAATGCTGTTAATTTGGGGAACCATCGGCGCTGAAATATTGTTCAGACCTTCCAGGTTCTCCAGGGGAGAGACAACAGGCACTGTGGGTGCGGGTGCTGCAACGCCAGCACCGGCTATTTCCGAGGTAGACGAGCTGGGGTTCAAAGATGCGGGAACCGAACTCGCCGCCCAGACAGATGTAGAGTTGGAGGCCGAATAAGAGGCTGCTGCCTGCACCCCTGGATTTTTAAACCCAACTTGGGGAATTTTCAACCGTTGATTAACATTCAGGAAGTTGGGGTTGCCGAGCTTGTTGACGGATATCAGCTCTTTGGGTGATACGCCGTGACCTTTGGCGATTGCATCTAGCGTATCTCCCGGACGCACGCTGTAGAGTACCCCAGCCGGTGCGGCGGTACTTTCTGCAGGGGGGACTAGCACAGTCGAGGGCAAACTGGGTGTTGCCAAAGACAGTTCAATTGACTCGAATGCTCGATCGGGCGATGCTGCTTGACCTCCCCCGGAATTGGGAATTACAGGTGTGGCATTGAGGTCAGGAATAGTTGTCCCAGTTGCATCTCCGGGGGAGGTCAGCGTCGGTGCTGACTCAGGCAAAAATGCCGCAGGTGTAGATAAATTTGCTCCCCCCTCCGACCCGAACATAGTTCGACCCGATTCTGTGGTGCGGTTTTCCTGTTTTTTCAAACTGTCGATCGCCCCGTCTGCATTCGGGATTTCGATCAAACTCTGTTCCGGTACCGTCGTGACCAGCGGGGTCGCTGCGGTTGATGGCAGCGCTGTCATGGCTGCACTATCCAATGGCTCGGAGCCAGTCAGATTTAACTCTTGTTCGGGATTGACCGTCGCTGCGCGATCTAGCGAAGCCGATGTGCTATAGCCGGCGTTCTGTTGTGGTGTGGCTTCCGTCGCAGTCGGAATTCTGAGCTGTTGGCCCACTTGGAGTATGGTATCGGGTTTGATGTCGTTGGCAGTTGCTAGTGCCAACGGTTCAACTTCATAATCCCGAGAAAGCTCCCAAAGGCTTTGCCCCTCCTGCACCTTAACCGTCGCGGGTTCATAAGGTGATCCGGGCTGTTCGGCCCTGGAACCGTCAACTTGTGCCGACGTAGCGGGCCCGTTGGCCGATACTGGCTGTACTTCAGCGGTGGATTCTGATGTCGGTGCGAGTTCAGACGCGCGAGCGCTGTCTCCATTTCTCGGTAGCAGGATGCCAGAAGCACCTACCGATATTGCCAGCCCGATCGTGGCGAGAGAGCGAACTCTGCCTGTGCTGAGCGTTGTCTGTTTGGATGGTTCCGCAGAACCATCTCTGTCGATTTCACTAGCCTGAACAGGCTTAATTTGGGGATATGTTCGTTTCAAAAAAACGACCTCCTACTGAGAAGCGCTAACTGTCCTTGGAAACACTCAAGGGGATCGCATGACGCTGAGTTATCAACAAGCAAAAATATTCTGATTGTTGACAGCTATCATGCTTAGGCCAGATTACCTTGCTTTTTTAATTTAGACAAGCTCAAACCGTCAGAAATTTTAAAATTCTCGGTCAAAACTGCTGCAATTAACCCCACAAGCCTTACACCGCAATAGCTGGAACGAATACATAAAATCTTCGTTCCGGTAAGGCTCTGAACTCTTACCTATTATCCGACTGTAGGCTAATTTCCGGACAGCCTACAACCGTATATTTACTAGATATAGTGTTCTAACCCAAGCTGGTGCTCGCTGACGCCCTAAATCGCTAAAATCCTCAGTTTTTGTTGCTGAATCATCTTGCGAGTAATTTGGTGTTGCTGATAACAATCTGTTTTTGAATGAATAAAATATATTAATCTCGGCTATCTAGATTTTTACTGCTTTGATACAAATTTCTTATATTAACAATGAGATTTGGCGACCTCCGGCAGCTATTAAATATCTATATATTTATGTGTTGATAATGATTTATCCCAGCTCGCCCAACTGTCGTTTAGCCTCAAATAAACCTACAGCGGCGCTGACGGAGAGGTTCAAACTCCTGACTCCAGGCTGGCTCATCGGAATAAAAACTGTGGCGTCGCAGGCATCTAAGACGAATTGGGGAATGCCTACAGTTTCCGAGCCAAACATCAGCCAGTCGCTGGGCTGAAATTGGAATTGGGCGTAATTGCATCGCCCGCCAGTGCTGAATCCGATCGATCGTCCGCCGCGCTGCTGCCGATAGGCCAGAAAAGCCGCTAAGTCTTCATGGCAGTGGAGGTTGACGTAGGGCCAGTAATCTAAGCCGGCCCGTTTCAGGTAGCGATCGCTAATTTCAAACCCCAGCGGGCCCACTAAATGCAGTTCCGTGCCTGTGGCAGCGCAAGTGCGGGCGATATTGCCAGTATTCGGGGGGATTTGCGGGTGAATCAAGACAAGTTGGGGCATGAAGCTAATACAATTTGAGATTTGAGATTTGAGATTTGAGATTGGGGATAATTGATTACACAAGGGTTTGGAGCTTGCTTACCGTTACATTTTTTTGGGGAACCAGTATAACTGAAAGCGCGAGTTTACAGCCATTGGGAAATGTAGAAATCTACCCAAAGGTAGAGATAATTCATAGCTTTTAGTTATATGGTATCCGTCCTCCCATTGATTAAATATTCTGATTTGTTTTTGATTGCCCCCTTTCAAGCAACTAACTGGGCGCACAAGTTGTCTTCTAGCTCCCATTCTTGGTGAGCCATGCCATCAATCCCTTGCAGAATAATACTGCGGGTGTCCAAACCGCGATCGTGAAGTTTCAACCACTGCTGGGCGGTGTTGCCTTCCCGGAGAATCTTTTTGAGTGGCGAGAGAAAGCAACTAAAGCCTCGTTTTTTGGCGAGAGGCCAGACTTCCTGGTAAATTTCCTCAATCCAATCTCGTGCCAAAATCTTTCTGCCATCTTGCCAGTGGATGAGTTCGGCATCCAAACTTTGCCGCGATGCAGCAATTTCGTTGGCGTCTGTGAGGGCAACTAAGTCTTCGTTGCGGGTGGCCGCCGGCAAGGTGCTGAGTTCTAAAGGGTCTAAGCTGGGGTCTTCCATCATCTGCCAAATGCGAGCTTCTAGCAAGGCAGTGATGGCCAACAAAGCCAGAGGATTGACTTCGAGGTCGCAAATTCTCAGTTCGAGGCGGTTGAGACAGTAGGGGCGACGATCGCCATTTGGGCGCACTGCAGACCACAAATGGCGGACGTTTTGCATGGTACCGAGTTCTAGCTGTTCTTCAGTCCACTGAATGTAATGCTTGTGACTTTCAAACAGGGGGACGATGGCGGGAGTTTTGGGAAACAAACCCCACCGAGTGGAATGATAGCCCGTCACTTCGCCGTCGAGGAAGGGGGAAGAGGCGCTCATGGCAAGGTATAGCGGTGCTTCGACGCGGGCGAGGCGGATGGCGCGCATCAGCATTTCTGGTTGGGAGATGCCGATGTTGATGTGAATGCTGGCGGTGACGACTTTGGTGCCGTAGGTTTGCTCGATGTAGGTGTGGTAGGGGTTGTTGGGATCGGATCGGTAAAATCGATCGCTCCCTCCGAGAGACAAGGTACTTCCCGGCAGCAAGGTATAGTCGCCCAATTGTTTTAAATACTCGCGCAGCCGGACTCGTGGCTTGACTAAGGCACACAACAGGCGATCGTAGCTGCACAGCGGGGCGGTCGTGTACTCCACATTGCGGCTATCAGGCTCCCGGACAAATCCCTCTAGATCGGCAACTATGCGATCGGAGAGACCGACAACCTCACCTTCGGGAGTGCCGGTATACATTTCTACTTCAAAGCCTTTTGATAGCAGCACGTTTATTCCTCAGCTAAGTTGAGTGCTAGTTTCTAGTATCCCAAAAATTGACCTGTTCATACTATCTTCCACAAGGCAGAGTTGAAATTTTTCGCGACTGGCACTGAAACCGGGTTTTTCGGCGTCCGCTAATTTGGGGGTTTGTTTCCTAGTTGGCGGCCTGCCACGACAAATACTTCCCTCGCAAAGAGTTTCCGAGGCGGTTTTAGAGTCAGAAAAGCTGTTTGTTCGATCGCGGGCGTGTTTCATTGGGCATTCGGGGCGATCGAACTTATGGTGAATAGAACCCACTCCTGCCTCAGTTCGACATCTGTTGTCTGCCTTGAGGGGGGTTGCCACTGTTCACAAAAATCTACTATCGAGCTTTCTAAAGCTACTCATTAATTGTGCTAAACTCCTTACATGAGTAAGTTAACTGGATCTGATGTACGCCATCAAACTTGAATTAAAACTCAATAATCGGGAACGTACCTTGATGGCGCGACATTCTGGCTATGCGAAATTTTGCTACAATTACGCATTGGCTCTTTATCAAGGAGTTAAATATCTCCAAGGTAGTAGTGGCAAAAAAGTAGCAGCGATTGAACGAGTTTTCACCAACCACGTTAAGAAATTACCAGAATATCAGTGGACTAATACTCTGTCTTCCAGAGTTGATAAAACCACATTTCGGAATTTCGGTCAAGCACTATCGCGACACTTTCAAGGATTAGGAAACTTTCCCAAGTTCAAACGCAAAAAAGATGGCGACTCTTTTACAGTAGATGCTGCTGACTGGAATCATGCAATTTTACTCAAACCGCACAAGTCAATAAAAATTCCCACATTGGGGACTTTTAGACTCAAGGAATCCATCTCATTTCCTTGTATGGCACAGACATTTACCATCTCGCGCACCGCCGATAAATGGTATGTTTCCTTTGCTATCAAATCCCAAAAGATTCCACCTTTGTCTCACCCCATTGTGGCAAGGGTAGGTATTGACTTGGGTGTGTCAACTTTTGCTACTCTTTCCGATGGCAATTGTTACGAATCTCCCCGTCCGCTCAAAACAGCGAAAACCAAGCTGAGCAAAGAACAGTGGAGAAATCGCCACAAGCAATTGGGTAATAGCAGATTGGGTGTGAAAGCATCCAATAATGCCCACAAGCATTATCGTATAATTCCCAAAATCCATGCTAAGATTGCCAATCAACGTCGAGACTTTTTGCAGAAAACTACCACAGAAACTAGCCGAGAATATGCCCAGATTTGCATCGAAGATTTGAATGTGAGCGGGATGATAGCCAACCATAAATTAGCGGCTGCTATTTCAGATTGTGGCTTTTATGAATTTCGGCGTGAGTTGGAATATAAGTCGGTTATGTACGGCACGACAATTGAATTAGTTGACCGATGGTATCCGTCATCAAAGACTTGTTCAAGTTGCGGTCATATTCAGTCAATGCCACTGAAAGAGCGAGTTTTTGAGTGTCAGAATTGCGGTATAGCAATTAATCGCGCCATTCAAGTCGCGATTAATTTAGCTCGTCAATCTGGTATTAAGCTGTCGCGCATTTAAATTGTATATTTAGAGCGGGCGGGACGCCCAACCCACAAGAGTTTGATTGTTTTTTAACACCCAATTTAAGTGCAGAACAGCTTAGTAAGACCAGTTCGGTCTGAAGTTACGCCTGTGGACAAGTAGGAGCCGACTCCCTTGGTGGAAGCAGGAAGTGAACATTAAATCTGCCATGAGTAGGTTTAAGTAGGTTTCATAGAACGGATAGCCGCAGAGATATCTTGGGTGCGATTCTAAAAGAGGACTCTGCAATATTTTTGAGCTATTATTAACTCGTGAGAACTCCTGTGAAAGAGCAAGAAAGAACCCCTCCCAATTTTTGGAATATGCTAAGCAATTTAGCCTTAGTCCGGTTTTTGCTTTTATTTGCTTCTGGTTGGGCTGGACTGCAACTTTTAGCTTACTTTGAAACAGCAGTCGCGGTTTTCACCATTGCTGCACTCGTGGCTTTTTTGCTCAACTATCCGGTGCGAACTCTCCAAAGATTTTTACCGCGAAGTTTAGCTGTCGCCTTGATTGTCTTGCTCACCATTTTAGTTTTTGGCGGTCTCACCGTCACTGTAGGCGTCACTCTTTTATCTCAAGGACAGCAATTAATTGACAGCATGACTGAATTTGTGAATGCTCTGGCGCCTCTGTCCGAGCGCATCGAAGCATTCCTGCGGGCGAGAAACCTGCAAGTTAACCTGCGAGTTATTGAGGAACAACTGCGAAATCAAGCTTTGGCGGGAGTTGTGTCGAGTATTGCTTTTTTACAAGTATTTTTAACCAATTTATTGAATTTAATATTAATTATGGTGGTGGCTTCTTTCATGTTACTTGATGGAGAGAGGCTGTGGCTGTTAGTTCTCAAATTTATACCTCGACACCTGCACAGGCGTTTAAGTGTAACAATAGAGAAAAACTTTTTAGGATTTTTTCAGGCACAAATCCTGTTAATGTTATTTTTGACAACAGCAAGTTTTTTAATTTTTCTGCTGTTAGATGTGAAATTTCCCTTGATTTTAGCCTTTATTATCGGATTGTTTGATTTAGTTCCGGGCATCGGAGCGACGCTGGGAATTAGCTTAGTGTGTTTTATTGTATTGTCTCAAAATGTGTGGCTATCTTTAAAAGTATTGGCAGCCTGCATTGTTTTGCAGCAAATTCAAGACAACTTTATTCATCCGAGACTGATGCAAAATTCCCTTAACCTCAATCCGGTAGTGGTATTTTTTGCACTGTTAGTCGGAGCAAGATCAGCAGGACTTTTAGGTATATTTCTGGCGATTCCGCTAGCGGGAGTGATAGTTAGCTGGTTTGACATTGAAGAAATGCAAGCGGAAGGTTAATTGATACAGCCATCCTATTTTATATCAAATCCGGCTGAAAAATTCGGTTTTAACTTACCGACTACAAGTCCCATGTTTCAAAAACTCTCCTGTACCCAACGCCAAACTAAAAGTAAAGAGAAAAAAGCAACGTAGGGTACAAATTACTACCTAAAGTCAATGAATAAATTGCAAGTCAGTAGGAAATCTTTCTTCTTCTGGTTCTGGATCATAAATGTAATCGCAGTCAAAACGCAGAGCTTGAGAGTGGCGGCTGATAGAAAATCCGCAATTACTCACCATTTCTGTAGTAAAAGTTGCCATGACTAACTCAATGAGCCTTCTGTAGGAAATGTTAGGTAGTTGAACGTAATAGGTGCGTCTGGCAAAAAAAATTCTCTCGTCTTTCGGTAGAATTATGCCATTAATTCTGTGTGCGTGTTGAATCGGCTTGATATAGGTTTCAATAAACTGGGACTGATTTTTTTGCAGTCTCGCTAATCTTTCGTGTTGCAACCAGCTCATTTGAAACGCAATTTTAATAAATTCAAAGCCCAAAATGTAGTTAAAAACATTATTGCGTTCTTCTGTACTCAAGACGAAGCGGAGTGCAGATTCTAAATATTGGTCTGTTTCTCGGCGCGATTGTTGAGCTGAGTGGATATAAAATTGTTTGATGTAGCTTCTTAAATCTGATTCGTTTAATTCTTTTTTGACTCTAAATCTGATTAAATACTCTTTGACTCGCTGTAGAGTATCTACATCTTCAAACATTTTTGATACTAAACCGTCGGCTGTATAATTATCTAAAAATTCGGCTTGCAAGTCGGGAGTAGATGCACACAATATGTAGCAGAGGGACAAGACATAACGCCGTTGGTTCCAAGGCAAGCTTTGAGCCCAATCTTTAACTTCTACAGGGAGTTTTTGGAGCACGGTATCTGTGTGGGGGAGTTGAGCAAGGTCGGCATATTTATGTTTTTGTTGAATCATTGCCTGAAACCTTATATTAGTAAGTATACAGAGCAGTAGATCGCAGATGATAGGAGAGGGGAGCTGCGAGGGAGGGCTGCAAGTTATTCTGTCTTATTTTATTGCCATCTATCTAAATATACATTCTGTAGGGAACAGAGGGCGTGATCTGTCTCACACTTTTGCGAATTTTCAATCACAAATGCTAGCCCTTCGCATCACATTTGGGGGCGGCGAGTGTCACGGATAAAACTTATTCACGTCACCGGAGCAACAGCGGGTTTCGTTGAGGATTAAGTCGGGTGATTCATAAGTTTTTGTTAGTAAGGATTACTGAGACAAATCATGAATTTTACTACAAGTATTTTCCCGGAAAATCAGTGCCAAGACTTAACTTTTCGCGTTCGCCTCGTGCAACCAGTGCGACAGTGGCTCGATAGCATTGCAGTGGGAGAGCCACCAGTAACTCAGTGGTGTGCCAACTTATACCCTCCGGGTATCATTGTGAGAGAGATATCTAGTTATTGGGACACCATCTTTTCTACATACCGCCTATATGCAAGCTTAATCATGTGTATGAGGAATTAGTGGGGTTGCGTTTTCGATTGCTCTCGTTTTTGGCTGACGTATGCGGGGAAGATGTAACGCCGTACTGTTGATTGAGGGGTCTCATACCTCGATCGCCCATTGATATCAATTATTTATGGGGTCTGCGCTCTGGTAGTTGCGAGAGCCATAATTTAAGCCATAATTGTTGATAATATCAATGGATGCCTCTCGATAGGAGTGGGTATCCATCGTGGCGCTTAAGCCAAAAATACATCTAACGGTAGCAGCAAAAACAATAACTATAAAAATAATTTAATAATCTACGTGGGATCAGGGAAGTGAATATGTTTAACGCAACTGAGCTGCTGATTAAGGCTTTTGTCAATCACCTGATTGAAGGCTACTGCCACACTTACGGCGGGTTTAAATCTGACTATGGCGAGATTATTGCTTGGGTGGCGAGTATGGCTTTAGAAAATATTGCTAATAGCGATGCTCTTTACCATAATGTCGAACACACTATTTTAGTAACCTTGGTGGGACAAGCAATTCTGGGTGGGAAGCACATCCGCGAAGGGGGTGTTTCCTGCGAAGATTGGCTGCACTTCCACATTGCTTTGCTATGTCACGATATCGGGTATGTTAAAGGTGTTTGCAGGCAAGATAGAACAGATTTGGGACTGTATGCGACGGGAATAGGCGACCTGAAATTAACGCTGCCTCCGGGGGCGACGGATGCTAGTTTGATGCCTTATCATGTCGATCGTGGAAAAATGTTTATTGACGAGCGTTTTGGCGGTCACAAACTGATTGATGCTGAGCTGGTTAAGCGTAATATTGAGCTAACTCGTTTCCCAGTTCCTGCAGATGAAGATTATCAAGATACTGTCAATTATCCAGGTTTAGTTCGCGCTGCTGATTTAATTGGTCAGTTGAGTGATCCACGATATTTGCAAAAGATTGCGGCGCTGTTTTATGAGTTTGAGGAGACTGGGCAAAATCTGGTTTTGGGCTATCAGAATCCGGGGGAGTTGCGGGATGGTTATCCGAAGTTTTATTGGAATGTGGTTTATCGATATGTGAAGGATGCGATCGGCTATTTGGAACTGACGCAGCAGGGGAAACAAGTTGTTGCTAATTTGAGCGCGAATGTGTTCCGGGTGGAGCATTCTCAGGTGCCAGAGTCGGCGGTGACTGTAGTTAGCTAGGGTTGGGGTGGATGTCAGGGCGATCGTTCTTTTTTGAGATAAGTAGGTCGCTCTAATTAAACGTAAAATGCTCTTCTTTTAAAGCGCCGCAGCGCTTAAATAAGTCGTGGTTCTGGGTATTCTGTTTTTTTACCGGGGCTTCCTTGAATCAGAAATTCCCCCTGGAAATATACTTACACAGGCTCAAAAGCCTCTCATCACAAAGGTTTCAATTGTTGAGTAAAAAAATGTGTACCCATGTAGATGATTGATATCTGTTTGTGATCGGCAATTATATTGAATCGGGCGATCGCCCACTAGAGCGTCTGATTATCAAGTTTGATTAAATCTTAGCAACTAAAGTTAGCAAGTTATTCTACACTAACTTTGTCAGCAGTTTACCAGAGTAGTGAAATGTCCCCTTGGGTAAAAGATCCACATTCAGGAGGAGTGAAAATCCCTCCCGCAGTTCAAGAACGGGTGAAGCAGCGTATTCTAGATTATGCTGCTGCTAACTACGCTGGTAAGTACACTCGCCTAGGCATCCGCTTTCGCAGTCAGTTTTGTTACATTGATGCCTATACAGAACCTGAGATACCCCTAGATTTTCCGAGCAAAGAGCTTGGCATATCTCGTGAAGAATATTTAGCACGAAGGCGAAATACCCCCCTTCAACTGTGTCGGCTGCGTTACTTTAGTGATGAAGAAGCTTGGACTCTGGGGTTTTACGCCTATAGCAGTGAAAAATACGAGCCTTGTATGTTCAGAAATGGCAGTTTCTACGGTACGCCTGAAGAAGCCTTTAAGATCTCTTCTATGTACTTGCAATAACCCAAAATGAGCGAATATCAATATTACGAGTTTCAAAGCGTCGATCGACGTTTGACTCAATCCGAACAAGAAGCACTCAGCCAACTCTCTAGTCGCGCGCAAATCAGCTCTAGTAGAGCTATTTTTGTCTATAGCTATGGAGACTTACCGGGCCAAGAAAAACAATTATTAATCAAATATTTCGATGCTATGTTTTACATAGCTAATTGGGGATCGTTACAGCTAATGTTTCGTTTCCCCAAAGGTTTGATTGATATCGAACTGATGCGGCAATATTGCGTTGAAGATATAGTTGAGGTTTCGGAAATTAATAATTTTGTCATTTTAGAGATTTCTATTAACGAGGAAGAAGGTTTTGATGGGTGGATAGAGGGAGAAGGAAATTTATCGTCTTTGATAGGTTTGCGCCAGGAAATTTTGCAGGGAGATTATCGTTTACTTTATTTGGCTTGGCTGAAAGGGATTACCTATCTTGATGAATTCGACGACGACGAAGATGAAGATGAGCGAGATGATGATGATGAAAATGATGATGATGAAAATGATGATAAAGAAGGACTAGAGCCACCTGTTCCTCCTAATTTCGGTAAGTTATCTTCATCGTTACAGGCTTTTATCGATATTTTTGAAGTGGATGAGCATCTACTGAAAGCTGCAATCAGTGCGAGTGTTACTAAACCTTCAATTCCCGAAAGTAGCATCACAGAAGCTATCAAAAAACTTGATCGTTCTGAAGTTGATAGTTTTTTACTGCGGTTACTCAAAGGAGAATCTAATCTCTCTATTGAATTGCGTAACAAATTATCAGCAATGATAGAAATTAAGCAAGATCAGAATCCCGGTAAACGAACAATTCGTCAGCTTTTAGCAAGCGCAGAAAAGGAAGAAAAACAAGAAGACGAAACAAGAGAAAAGGAAGCTAAAGCTGCACGAATCAGAGAATTAGAAGCTTTGGCCAAGCGAAAAACGGCTGCTTGGGAAGATATAGACGCTCTTATTCAAAAAGGAACTTCTAGCTCTTATGATGAAGTAGTGATTTTACTTTTAAAACTCCAAGATTTAGCGGAGTATCAAAACCAAACAGTTGAATTTTTCACACTGGTTCAACAACTGCATAATAAATATAGCAGTCGCTCTGCATTGAAAAGACGTTTGCTTAAAACGAATTTATTATAATCGAATATGCTGGCGATAGCGGTTTGTATAGCCCGGAGATCCCCCTAAATCCCCCTTAAAAAGGGGGACTTTGATGCAGCTTTTGTCCCTCCCTTTTTAAGGGGGGATGTGGCTTAACTGAACCTATTGAATTTTACCTAACGCAGCGCAGGCTTTTTTCAACCAGGCGATTGTTGCTGCATCAAGTACGGGTGAGAGTTTCTCGACTACCGAAGCGTGATAGTTGTTCAACCATTGTAATTGAGTCTTTGACAGTCGATCGACATTAATCAATTTCCTTTCAAAGGGAATATACGTCAACGGTTCAAATCCGTACCAAACCGTAGCGTTTTTTGACGGCATTTCCCTGACAACATAGAGATTTTCGAGGCGAATTCCGCCCCATCCCGGTTCGTAATATCCCGGTTCGATACTCGTTACCATTCCCGGTTCGAGGGGATATTGTACCGATTTGCTGATACCGTTGGGGCCTTCGTGACCGGCTAAAAATGCGCCGACTCCGTGCCCGGTTCCGTGTCCGTAGTCTAGCTGTTGTTGCCATAATACCGCACGGGCGATCGCATCTAATTGCGAGCCAGTTGTACCTTTGGGAAATTGTTGCAGTGCACAGTTGATGTGGGCGATTAACACTGTTGTGTAGTGTTCTATTTGTAGCGCCGTCGGTTCCCCGACAATCAGGGTTCTCGTGTCGTCGGTTGTTCCTGCTAGATACTGTGCGCCTGAGTCCAGCAGCAGCAATTCTCCTGGTTTTAACGTGATTTCCGGGCTGGGAGTGCCGTAATGTACGATCGAGCTATTTGCTCCCGCACCTGCGATCGTTCTAAACGTTAAAGTCTGAAAATCCGTTTCTTGCTGATAAAAACTTTCGATGGTTTCTTTGACATCAAACTCTGTCACTACCTTACCATTTTCTAGCTGTTCACTCAACCACTTTAAAGTAAGAACTTTCGCTCGGCTTGCTTTGAAATTGGCTGATTTCATCTGCTCGATTTCTACAGGATTTTTCCGAGCTTTCATCCCTTCTACCGGATGTGTCTTAAAAATTATTTCGATGTTGTAGAACTGCGCTTCTTGCTGGTTTAAGATTAACTGGTACGTGCCTGCTGTGCTGTGTTTCGGGTCTAAAAATACCCGAACTTTATTCGGCAAATTTACGCAAGTTTCTAATGTATGCGGATAATCTGCGTAGGGAAGCAAAGTTATATCCGCCCGCAATTCTTGCTTAATTTCTAGTGGAATTCGTTCGGGATTTGTAAACAAAAACGCTGAATCTGTCGTGACAATGGCATAGGATATGAAAATGGGAATGTGGGGAATATCCGAGCCTCGGAGATTGAACAGCCACGCTATTTGATTCAGGTTGGTAATCGGAAGCACATCGATATTGGCGAGTTGCATCGCTTCTTTGACTCTGGCTAATTTTTCGGCGGTGGTTTCTCCTGTCAGGGATACAGGTAAGCTAAATATGGGCTCTGCATCAATCGCGGGTAAAGTCTCTGCTGTTTTCCAAGGAGTTTGCGATCGCACTTTGTCTGTCAAATTCTCCGGGATTGGTATGAGCTCAATCCCCGCATTCGCGAATTTTTTTACCCAATTTTGATATTGCTCTGTCGCTACAGTAAACGGGTCAAAACCAAATCTAATTTTAGTTGATTTTTCTGCCGATTCTACAGCCAGTTTTTCTAAAATTTCAATTAAGGTTAAATTTCCTTCTAACCCGATTTTCGAGATTTCGATGAGTGCAGGATCTACTTGCAATTCAGCTTGTTCGTAATAGCGGGAATCCACAAACAACCAAGCGGAATCTTTACCAACCAACAAATCGCCGGCGGAACCCGTAAAACCGCAAATCCAAGCTCGCCGTTGCTTCGCTGCTGGAACTGATAAATTTAAGTGTTCGTCAACCGCTGGGATGTAATAGCAATCTAATTCAGCATCTGCCATCAAATCGCGCAAGTCTGCCAGTTTGGCAGCGCAGGTATCTTGGATATTTGTATTTGCTTTTAAATTAGTGGCAACCATGTTGAATCTTCCTATTTTACTTGTTTAAAATTGTCTTCAAACCTTTAACTAATCTCCTAATACCTGCGGTGGCGGTTGCTTTTTCCAAAGCACCGTAAGCAACCCGTAAATAGCAGCCACTATCCATGCCGAAGGTTGTACCGGGAAGCACTGCTACATGATATTCGCGAATTAATTGTTCTACTAATTCGATTGTATCGATTTCAGTATCAACTTTCAAGAAAAAGTAGAATGCTCCGCAGGCTGGGGAAATTGTACACAGATTTTGGATTGTATTGAGTTCGTCTAATACGAGTTGTCGCACAGATGCGATCGCCCTTACATAATTATCGCAGTAACCTCTACCAACTTGCAAGGCTCCCAAAGCTGCATACTGAGAAATTACCGGCGGACAAATTAAGATTGTATCTTGAATTTTCCTCACCGAAACCAGCAAATGTTCTGGGATTACCATATACCCGATGCGCCAACTCGCAAAACCGTAGGCTTTGGAGAGGCTAAACAGAGAAATTGTATGTTCGCTGCTGTGGGGAAAAGCGGCGGGCGAAGAGTGTTTGACGCCGTTATAAGTAAAATATTCGTAAGCTTCATCGCTGATGTGATATATGTTGTGCTGGCGGCAAATTTCGTTTACTTCGCGCAGTGATTCAGAATCATAAACTACGCCTGTTGGGTTGTTGGGTGAAATGGTGACAATTGCTCGCGTTTTGTCGGTAATTGCTTTTTTTATGCCATCAATATTGAGTTGATAGCTAGCGTCGGTTTCTACTATCACTGGTCGGCAATTTGCCATGATTGCCGCCATTTCGTGGTTGAAGTAATAAGGTGATTGGATAATAACTTCGTCTCCCGCCGAAGTGATGGCGAGAATGGCGTTGGTAAATCCCATGTTGCTGCCTGCGGTAACGACAATGCAGTTTTTGCTATTAATTTCTATGTCGTTATCAGTTTTAAGTTTGGCTGCGATAGCATCTTGTAATTGTGGAATTCCTTCCACGGCTTTGTATTTGTGATTATCGGGAGTTGCGAAGAATTCGGGGATTTTGTTAAAGGATTCTTGGGGCGGATTGTAGTAAACTACGCCTTGTCCTAATGATATCGTTCCCGGATTTTGCCGGATTAGTTCGCCTACTACGGGAATTATTGGCGATTGTACCGATTGCATTCGAGTTTTGTAAATCTTCATTTAATTTAACTCTGTTTTTAGGATAAAATTTCTTTGTAGACGGCGGTTGAAACCGCGTCTACACGAGGGAAGTCGGCCTCCGCCGACTGAAGAAAACAATTTAATTTTAACCATTTTTTCTTCAACCCGCGCACCATCCGGGTTTTGCTTGTGTAGACGCGGTTTCAACCGCCGAGTCTTCTAAACTCTTTCAACTTCTATTCTAGAGCCTTGCGGGGATTTAAAAACTTTAATTTGTGCGGGCAATCTTTCGCCTAATCCTTGAACGTGGGTAATCACTCCAATCAGCCTGTCTCGCTGCCGCAAAGATTCTAAAATTTGAGTAACGCTTTCGAGGGTTTCTGCGTCTAAAGTGCCGAATCCTTCATCGAGAAATAAGCTGCCCAATTGAGCTCCTTGAGATAGTTTTTCTGATAAAGCTAAAGCCATTGATAGCGAAGTGGCAAAGGTTTCGCCGCCGGAAAGGGTGCGGACTCGTCTCGCTTCGCCGCCGTTCCAATTATCTGTTACCCAATATTCGCCTTCTTGGTTTTTTAGTTTGTAGCGATTTTCGGTTAATTCTTGCAAAATCAAGGTGGCGCTGCCGACTAATTCTGCTTCTAAATGTTCTAAAATGTAGGATTGAAATTCGTTGGATTTGAGATTCTGCGCTAAGGTGTGATAGGTTTGCTCTTGTTCTGTGAAATTTGTAATTTGCTGTGACAGTCTTTCGGCTTGTTCGAGATTTTGAGCTGCTACTTGAATCCAAGCTAACAGTTCGGCGCGGTTGTTGTTGGCTTGTTTGAGGTTTTCTTGGGCGGTATGTTTTGCCGATCGCACTTGTGCTAAAGTATTCTCATCGGTAGTTCGGCCTGCGATCGCCTCGCTCAAATCTTTCGCCCGCGTCTCTAACTGAATTTTTGATTCGCGGTGAGAGCGAATAGCGTTTTCCCATTGCGATTGTTCTTTAACTGTCGCAACCGCTGCTAAAAATGTCTCTTCTGTGAAATCAGCCGCTGTTAATTTTGTAGTCCAATCCAGGTTGAGCTGCTGTTTCTGGGCTTGGGCTTGTCCAAAAACTTCTCCAGCTTGTTGCTCTCTCTCGGCAGCTTGAATAACAGTATTTTGAGCACTTTGATAAGATTTTTCAGCAACTTTCAGTAGATTTGCCAATTCTTGCTTGTCTTGTTCTAAGGCTTTTGCTAAATTAGCATAAGGTTGATATTCGGTAATTTGATAAAGCGCATTTACACAACTTTGCAACTGCTGGTGGCGGCGGTCTGATTCGGCGATCGCATCTTGATATTCTTGCTGTTTAGCAGCTTGAGTGGCCACCGCAAAATTAAATCTTTGCTGAAAATTATCATATTCCAATGATGCCAGTTGGAACTGCTGTTCGGTTTGGCGGTATTGGCGATCGCTCTCTTTAAGGATTGCCAACTCCTGCTGCAACCCCAAGCTTTCCCACTGAGGATTTTCCAGCACTTGAGTGATTTCCTGCTGCAATTGAGCAACTCTATTCGCAGTTAATTCGAGCATTTGAGCAATTTCCGACTCTTTTTGCAGGCAGGCTGCAACTGCACTTTTTGCCTCAGCCGCCAACCTTTGAGCATCTTGAAAAACCTGATTTGCCGTCGCCAATTTCTGCCGCAAACCAGCGACATCGACAATATTAGAATTCGGCAAAGGAGGGAGGATCTCGCTCTCAGGATGCACCCCCCCGCACACCGGGCAAGTATCCCCAGAATTCAGCGACATTCTGATAGCGGAAACACTCTCTAAACGTGCCGCTTCCGCATTAGCGGTTTGGGCCACATCTAACTCACGGGCGCACTCTTTTAGCCTGAGTTCAACTGCTTCTAAATTAGTAGTAGCCTCCACATAATTTTGTTGAGCGCTTTCCTTCTCTGCCAGAGATTTATCCAACTGTTCTTGCTGAGTCTTTTGCTGCTTGGTAATTAGCTGAATTTCCATCAATAAGGGTGAAATTTGCTGCAATTGCTCTAAACGCTTTCCTCCCAGCGAATACTGTTCGAGCTGTGCCGCTGCTTGAGTAACTCGAAAACCCGCACCTTGAATTTTAGTGTTAGCAGCTTGCAGGTCTTTATCTGCTGCCATAAAAAAGCGGAGTTTTTCCTGTTGAATTTTTTGGGCAAGCGCAACTTCTTTTTCTAATTGAGCACGCTGTTCTTCATATACTTTAGCAGCAGCTAGAGCATTTTCGCGAGCCTTAATTTGTGGCGCTAGCACCTCTTCTTTGGCTTTTACCGCGTCAAGTTGCTGCTGCTCTACTGCTAGCTCAGAGCGAGCTTTAATTAACTGCTTTCGCGCTGCCACCGAGGCACTTTCGGCAGTTTCATACTGACTGCGAGCCGATCGCACTAAAGCCCAATCTCCCTGTAAATGATTGGCAGCTTGCGCTCTTTCTAAACGCTGTGCTAAAATTGTCACCTCGGCGGAATTAGCATTTAATTCAGTCAGTTGTTGTTGTAACTCTTGCCAGCGAGCGATTTGCGAAAATAGCTGTTCCTCTTCATCTAACGCCTTCTGAGCTTTCATCACAGCGCGATCGAACTCAGGTAACTGCTGCTCTAAAATCAAAAGTTGCGATCGCTTTAGATCCACCTCATCCGCCGTCGGCGCGCTCAACTCAGCTAACTGCCTTTCCACCATTTCCCGTTCCTGTTTCAGCAACTTTGCGAGTTCGTTTGCTTCCTTCCGCATCTGCTCAAAAATCTCAAATCCCGCTAGCTGCCGCAAAATTTCCCGGCGTTTAGAAGTATCCCCTTTAATAAACTCATCAAACTTTCCTTGAGGCAGAATAATTGCTCGCGTAAAAGTATCAAAATCCATTCCTAAAATTTGTTCAATCGTATTTTGCACTGCAACAATACTCGTCCCCAAAGTTTCCCATTCGCCGTTTTGCCAGCAGTCCAAAATCACCTTATTTTCAGGAGTTTTTGGACGAAAACGCCATGTCCGCGTCACCCGATACTGGGCAGAACCCACAGCAAAACGCAACTGCACCTTTAAATTTTTACTACCTTGACTTGCCAAATCGCCTACTTGCTTGCCGCTGCGAGTTGTCATGCCAAAAAGAGCGTAAGTCATGGCATCTAACAGTGAAGATTTGCCCGCACCTGTAGCACCAGTAATTGCAAACAAATCGAGTTGAGAAAAATCTAAACGCTGTTCGCGGCGGAAACTGGTAAATCCTTCGAGTAAAAGTTCTAGGGGACGCATACTGATTTTAGATTTGAGATTTGGGAATTTTTACAATTATGTTGTTTCGAGTGCTATGGCACTTATCAAGTCCGTTCGGGGAATCACTAGCAATGGCAAAGAATTACCAATTACCAATTACCAATTACCAATTACCAATTTAACTATTAACTGTTTCCTTAAACTTCTTGTACAAATTCTGAAATCCCTCCAATACAGCGGGTTGCGGAGTCGTTCCCAAGCGGTTTTGATAATAGTTGCAGAACTCTGCGGCAGGATCGAAATTATTGGGATCGATATTAGTGTTCTCTGTTGCTTCTAGCGGTGCATCCCGATAGCGCGGCTCAATTAACAGCGCTTGAGAACAGATTTGGCGGACGCGATCGGCTAATCCGATTTGCGGGCTGTCCAGTTCGACAATTACCTTCAAGAAACCAGGATGATATTGATGAGCTTCTAAAATTTGATCGAGATTGTCATTATGACATTGAAGCACTTTTAACGGTTTGTGGCAAGCTACAGGTCTAAATTCTACCTTAGCCTGACTTCCAGGCTCAACTTCGATCAAGCAAAATCCTTTTTCCTGTTCCGCTTCTCCGAAATCTAACTGAATCAAAGAACCGGAATAATAAGCTGGGGAATTCTTAGCAATGCGCTGGTGAATGTGGATGTGTCCGAGGGCGACATACTGAGCTTCCGGCGGCAGAGTTTGCGATGACAGCAGGTATTTTTCTCGCGTGTAGTAAGCGACTTCGGATTTAGCCAAGCGAGCGCCGTCAATGCTCATGTGTCCCATCAGCATATTCACCGTATTGTCGCGAAAATCTGTGGTTAAATTTTGCAGTAAATCTGCTACGATTTCGCGGTAATCTTGGCGGCGGTTAGCGTCGCCGGAGTGCCAGAGAGAATTAGCATCTAACAGTCTTTGTTCGGAAGCAAAAGGCATTGCTCCCACGCACAGTTTACCACTTTTTGTATTAAGAGTAATCGTGCCGCCGTCTGCCGATCGCCTGGGTTTACCTAAAGCGCGAACGCCGGCGAGGGATAGCAGTTGGGCGATGCTGTCGATGCGGGATGCTGAATCGTGATTGCCGGCGATCGCAATTGCGGGAATTCCGGCAGCTTGGAGTTCGCAGAAAAAGTGATAGGCAATGCGTTCAGCGTAGGCGGTCGGGTTGGGAACGTCAAAAATGTCTCCGGCAACCAACACAGCATCGACATCGAGGGCTTTGGCTTGTTTCAAAATCTGTTCCAGGGCGATCGCAATTTCAAAAGTGCGATCGATTCCTCGGAAACGCCGCCCTAAATGCCAGTCAGCAGTATGAAGTATTCGCATAGTACAAGGAGTTTTTTGTTTATTTTAACTGAGATGTTGTACCATTTTCAAGAACGGGCAAGATGCCCGTTCCACAAAGAATGAATTTCTTGTGGAACGGGCATCTTGCCCGTTCATAAAAGCCTGATTTGAAATGGTAAAATATCTCAGTTTTAACGCTTTGTGCGATCTCGCTATAAATATCTGCCACTGTTTATGCCTCTTCCTGTTCTCTAATTGCTATTTCAATCTCATCAGGATATGCCTCAGCATAAGCCCAAGCATTCGCCAAATCAGTGGCACGCAGAGTCGGATAGTCTTCTAACAGTTCAGCTTCAGAAATACCTAAACGGCGAGCATTCACCAGCACCCAAACAGGAATTCGCGTTTGTCTGATGCAAGCATCGCCACCGCACACGCCGGGAGTATTTTGAATTCCAGACCCAAATTTTCTTAAACTTTGGGCTAGTAATTCTATAGCTTGAGCCTTCTCTTCAGGAGTTAAAGCCAAGAGTTGCGGTTGCAATTCTTTTAGTGTCATGTTCGCAGTTATTGAGTTCATAAATATTAACTTGTTTTGCCATACAGGTATTCTAGCATTGGCTCAATTAAAACATTCATTCCACAGGCTTCACATCGTGAAACCGAGTATAATCAACCACCCGCCCTCCCGTCGCCGATTTCAAAAGAATATCTACAAACCGCATATTCCACATAATTTCAGATGCCACAAAAGAATGTCGCGCATGAATAGTTTGCGAAACAGTTTCATCAATCCCTGTTAACTTGACACTCCCCGGCCTTGAAGGCGCGGGGATTCTTGGATCAATCAGTCGATTTGCTCGTTGATGCTGCCATCAAAG